>JAISGB010000125.1 GCA_031263335.1 Eubacteriales Family XIII. Incertae Sedis bacterium | reverse complement strand
TGGCGCGTCCGGGGCTTGCCATCACCGACGAGCAACACAGGTTCGGCGTAAACCAGCGGATCGACCTCTCAAAAAAGGGACGGCGGCCCGACATCCTCGTCATGACCGCGACGCCCATACCGAGGACCTTGGCTTTCATTCTCTGCGGCGATCTGGATATATCCTCGATCGATGAGATGCCGCCGGGCAGGAAGCGCGTCGTCACGAAGGTCGCGGACGGCGCCAAGCGCGAGAAGGTGTACGAGTCCCTGCGGGGCGAGTTGGCGCGCGGGAGGCAGGCCTATGTGGTCGCGCCTCTCATCGAGGAGTCCGAGGAGGCCGAGGGCGCACTCGCCGGCCTGCGATCGGCCGAGCGCCTCCGGGAGGAACTCACGCGGCGGTTTTCCGAGTACGAGGTCGCCTTGTTGCACGGGAATATGAAACGGGACGAGAAGGATCGCGTCATGGAGGACTATGTCTCCGGCCGGATCCGCGTGTTGGTGTCGACGGTCGTCATCGAGGTGGGCGTCAACGTACCCAACGCGACCGTGATGATCGTAGAGAACGCCGAGCGGTTTGGGTTGGCGCAACTGCACCAATTGCGGGGGCGCGTGGGACGGGGCGACGACCGGTCCTATTGCGTGTTCATCACGGACAGCGAAACGAAGGACGCGTCGGAACGAACGCGCATATTGAAGGAGACGGACGACGGCTTTCTCATCGCGGAGAAGGATCTCGCCCTGCGGGGACCCGGAGAACTGCTCGGCGTACGGCAACACGGCATCCCGAATCTGCGCCTTGCCGATCTCGTCAGGCACGAGGGCATATTGGATCGGGTGCGCGCGGAGGCAAATCTGTTGCTCGCGGAGGATCCTCGGTTGGAACTGCCGCAGAACGCGGCTTTTCGCCGCCATGTCGAAGCGATGTTCCGCGAGGCGGCGGATATCGGGATGTGATCCCAACGATGTGGTTCAAACGGGAATATCTTTTGAGCGGCGCGCGGCGCCGGACCGGGAAGGAGGCGCCATGCGCGTAATCGCGGGCATATACAGGGGACGCAGGCTCCTCTCACCGACGGGGGATCGCGTCAGGCCCACCTCCGACAAGGTGAAGGAGGCGATCTTCAATATGTTGGGGGCGTCGGTCGTGGACGCGTCGGTGGTGGATCTGTTCGCGGGAACCGGGGGTTTGGGCATCGAGGCCCTCTCCGAAGGGGCGAATGTATGTTGGTTTTGCGACAATTCCGGGGAAAGCGTCGCCCTATTGCGCCGCAACCTGAGTCTGCTCGGCGTCGGGACGGAGGGTAGGGTGATCCATGCGGATTTTCGCCGCGCGTTGCGCGAGATTGCGACGCGCGCGGGCGGAACCGAGGTGAAATCGAGCGTTGCGCCCCTTCCCGGCGTCGTCGATCTGATCTTCGTCGATCCGCCCTATGAGCGGGGATATTATGATGAGGTGATGCAAATCCTCGCGACATATGATATGATGTCTCCCGGCGGGCTTGTCGTCATGGAACGCGCCGCCGATCCGCGGGCGGAAGAAAGGGTGTTCCCCGGATTCCGCCGGCTGAAATCAAAGAGATACGGGCATACGACGGTGGATATTTACGAGAGGACGGAGGATGAGCGACAGAAAGATGCTTTACGCGGGTACCTTTGACCCGATCACAAACGGCCATTTGGACATGATTCGCAGGGGGGCGGCGATCTGTGACGAGTTGATCGTCGGCGTATTGGTCAATCCGGCCAAACAGCCGTATTTTACATTGAATGAACGCATGGAGATGATACGCGCCTCGATCGCGGATGTGGGCAACGCGACCTTGGTCCGTTTCGACGGGTTGCTTGCGGACTACGTGAACCAAAACGGGATCGATGTGGTGTTGCGCGGATTGCGCGGCCCGATGGATTTTGAATATGAATTGAGAATGGCTCACGTGAACGCGGGCCTTTATGAAGGAGGCGTGGAAACGGTGTTTCTCATGACCGATCCGGCTCTTTCGTTCCTCAGTTCCAGCATCGTGAAGGAAGTATTCGTCTTGGGCGGGGACGTGAGCGGCTTGGTCCCTCCGGCGGCGCTCGCGATCATGGGACGACACGAAAATAAATCGAGAAAATGATCCGAAATCGCGCAAATTCCCGCAGGAATGGTTTATAATGGTTGAGACGGGTACGCGAGATACGCGAAGCGAAAAAGGAGGGATTGACGTGAAGGTCTTGGATTTGTTGGATGAGATCGAAGAGATATGTGAAACCAGCGCGAGTATGCCGCTGATCAGCAATAAGATCGTCATAGACAAGGCGGAGATGATGGAGATCGTGGGAGAGATTCGGCAGACCCTGCCCGAGGAAGTACAGCAGGCGCAGTTCATCAAGAATGAGCGTCAGCGGATCTTGGACGAGGCGAAGCACGAATATGAACTGCTCATCAAGGACGCCGAGAAACAGGTGGAGATCATGGTGGATCAGAGCGAGATCACCTCTCAGGCGAAACAGCGGGCGCGGGACATGCTCAACAATGCCGAGAACAACGTGAAACAGTTGAAGATGGGGACCTTCGAGTACATCGACAAGATACTGTTCGATTTTCAGGAGAAGATGGATCTGCTCAACGGAAAGTATTTCGGCGAGATGTTCACGAACCTTCAGACGACCTTCGAGCAGATCAACGGAAAGCTCATGGAAAACAGGAACGAGATCAAGGATCTGGCGTACAAGACACAGGTGGAAGGGGATCTGTAAACGCGGACGTCGCGGGCGGCGGACGGCATGGACAGGGTCTTGGGGATCATCGCGGAGTACAATCCGTTTCATAACGGCCACCTGTATCATCTGAATGAATCAAAGGCAGTCGGAAAAGCGGACACGGTCGTCGCCGTCATGAGCGGCGATTTTGTGCAACGCGGAGAACCCGCCCTGATGGACAAGTGGACGCGGGCGAACATGGCGGTCCGACAGGGGATCGATCTCGTCTTGGAGTTGCCTTTCGCTTATGCCTGCAACAATGCGGAATATTTTGCCCTTGGCGCCGTACGGGCGTTGGACGGGTTGCGCGTCGTGGATTGTCTGTCGTTCGGCAGCGAATGCGGAGATTTGGAGCGGCTTTTTGCGGCGGCGCGCGTTCTCGCGGCCGATGGCGCGGCGCTCAACACGCGCATACGAGAGGGCATGGCCGAGGGGTTTTCCTATCCCAAGGCGCGGCGGTTGGCGGTCGCCTCCGTCTGCGGCGATGAGATCGCGGATGTTTTGGCGTCGCCCAACGATATTCTCGGCACGGAATACCTGAAACAATTGATCCTGCTTAAGAGTTCCATAATTCCTGTTATTGTAAAGCGTCATGCCGCCGATCCGTTCTCCGAGAACGAGGCGGCGGGCGTGGCCGGCGCTGCGGCCATTCGGCGGATCCTGCGCGCGGACGGCATCGATCGGGCCGCGCGCTATCTGCCGCGTGAGGTTCGGGCGTCCGTCGCGGCGTATACGGCGGACGGCGGACGACTGCTCGATCTCGACGACCTGCGGATCCCGCTGATCTGCGCCGTGCTTGCGGGCGCGTCCGCCCGAGACGGCGGACGCGGGCCGGCCGATGTCTTTTCCGCCGCGGAAGGGCTTGAAAACCGCCTGATCCGCGCGGTGCGGCGCGGTCGCGACATGGATGAGATCGTCCGCTTTACCAAGACGAAACGATATACGGAGACGCGGATCAAACGCCTGATCGTCCACACGGTCATGGGGCTTATGAAGGAAGACATGCGTGTAATCGAGGGCGGCGGCCTGTACGCGCGCGTTCTCGCGTTTTCGGATCGGGGCGCGGGCCTGATCCGACGCGTCAAAAAGACGCCGCGTTCCATACCGCTCATTACGAACCCGAATCGGGAGCGGGCTGCGCGCTCGGGCTGTACGCGCCTCGTGGATTTTGACGTGAAGGCGGCGGACATGCGCAAGCTGATCTCGGACGGCGCCTTGGCCGGTTTTTTTGACTTGAACATCTATCCGACCCATGATCCGCGCGCTTG
>JAISGB010000020.1 GCA_031263335.1 Eubacteriales Family XIII. Incertae Sedis bacterium | reverse complement strand
ATTTTGTAATATGCTATTCAAGATACGGGGTTTATCGCCCCGATCATCGGACATTGCATACGCTGCTGCGGACTTGGAATTATGATGAATCGACACAACTTTAAGGTCATTGTGGGAGGCGTGGATCCCGCGCCTTTCGGGGCGAAGAACGAGTTCGCGGGCGCGTTTGTCACGAACAGCAGGCTGATGGGCGTCTTGGTCGTCTATATTCACTGGCAGATCGAGCCCGAGAGGCGGGGCGGCGACGCAAGCGGCAATTTCCATCAGTTTTTCTACATCGAGACCTCGGAGATCGGCATCGAATCCTATCGCGGATTCGTCGGGGACGACGCGGAAACCATGTTGGAGGCCGAGCAGGCCATGCTCGGCGGCCTTGGCGCGCAGAAGGTGGATATCTCCAAGCGGGAGGCTTTTTTGCTGTTGCAACAGTACGCTGCGCTCAACGAAAAGTATGGCGAGGCGTTGCCGGACGGCGTCGAGGAATACGATTTTATCCTCAGTGAACGGATAGACGCGTCCCGTGAGGAACAGATCGAGCTGTTGGAGAAAACATGCGAGCGGTTGGAGGACGAGAACCAACTGATCAATTATTTCCTCATGCGCTATTTCGCGGGGGATACGGAGGTCGTCGATCTGCTGACGGAGCGGCCCTTGGCCGAGGAACTGTCTCCGAGCGACCGGGCGGCCACCATGTGCCTGAATCGGATCGAGGAGCGCGCGGACGCGTCCGGCGGCATTTCCTTCATCTGCGAATCGCTCATCGAAACCGAAGCGGAGCATCGGATCCTCGTGTCGGAGCTGACGCTCGCAAACGGATTGGTGCGGTCCTTGGCCATCATATCCGAATTCCCGATATCGAACGCGGAAACCGCCATGAAATTGGAGCGGCCGGAATTCATCACGGTCTATGAGACCTTTACGGAGCCGGATGATATCCGGGACTTTTTGGACAAGCGATATCCCGCCGCCCTGAAGCGGGACACGGACGCGGGCAAACTGTATTTGAATTTCAATGAAAACAACCATCACTTAAAAAAGACCCTCTACCGGCTCAATGACGATGTGAAGGGCATGCTCTACATCACGGACGAGGGACAGCTGATCTTGGCGTCCTATTCGCTGTCCCGCATCCATCGATTGGAGCGGGATGTCCGCACCTTCCCGTTCGGCAGGGCGCTGTTGCCCATCGCCAAATACGAGTTCCGGGAGGACGCGTTCTACAACTTCATCCGCAGCGAGAGCGGGGACTTCGTCCATTTCGTGGAATATCTGTGTGATTTCGACCCGTCCGGCGACGAGGACTGAATCGGGTCGTCCCTTTTGAGGTTATCCGTATGGTTGCACCGGAATACAGACTGATTCGATCAAGCCGCAAGACGATAGCGCTGTACATCACGCCGCGCGGGCTTGAGGTGCGGGCGCCGCGCGCCATGCCGATCTCCGCGATCGATCGTTTCGTTCAATCGAAGCGAGCTTGGATCGAGAAGCATCGTGCGAACCTGTGTTCGGAAACGGACGCGACCGCGGAATTCGGCCTCGGTTACGGGGACGCCATTCCTTTTCGCGGAAAGGCGTGTCCCATCGTCGGCTCGCCCAAGATGCGGACGACGAGGCCCGGATACATGAAAGGCGAGTACGCGGACGGCGCGTTCCTGATCACGGAGGGTCTGCAACCGTCGGAGATCGGATTCATCCTCTCCCGCGTTCTGAAACGCGAGGCCGAGGGATACATTCCCGCGCGGGTGCGGCATTACGCGGAACGGATGCGCCTGTCGCCGGACAGTGTACGGATCACGTCGGCCTTGGGCAGATGGGGCAGTTGCAGCGCGCAGAGACGCCTCAATTTCGCGTGGATGCTCATGATGGCGGACGACGCGGCGATCGACTCCGTGGTGGTTCACGAACTCGCGCACATGATACACCCCGATCATTCGGCGGCGTTCCACAGGAAGGTACGCGAATACTGCCCGGATTACGACAGGCAACACGCCAAGCTGGAGGCGTTGGGCTTGAAGATCCGACGCGAAGGTTGGCGACGGTAGCGGATCAATCCACGATGTTCTTCATCACGATGGTTTGCAACCGCGTCATCTCCTCGAAGGTACTCATGACGCCCTCGGCGCCGACGCCGCTGAACTTCCAACCGCCGAACGGCATTTCGAACGAACGGAAGAAGCTCGATCCGTTGATGACCGCGCCGCCCGCCTCCATGCGGGAAGCCACGCCCCACGCGCGCTTGAAGTCCCGCGAAAATACGCAACTCGAGAGTCCGTACACGGAATTGTTCGCGATCTCGACGGCTTCCTCGTCGGTATCGAATCCGACGACGGATACGACGGGGCCGAAGATCTCCATATCCACAGCCACTTCGGCGGTCTTGGGTATGTCGACGATCACGGTGGGATCGTAGAAGGCGCCGTTCCGCTTCCCGCCGATCACGATCCTTCCGCCCTGTTCGACGGTCCGGTTCACCTGCCCCTCCACCTTGACGGCGGCGGCTTCGCTGATCAGGCACGCGATCTGCGTATCCTCTTGGTCGGGTTGTCCGTATTTCCGTTGTCCGATCTTCTCGACGACCTTCTCGGCAAACGCGTCCTTGATCGAGTTATGGACGAGGAACCGTTTGCTGGCGCAACACACCTGTCCGGTATTGTACATCCGTCCGCGGATGACTTCCTCGGCCGCGAGATCGAGATCCGCGTCCTCCAACACGATGAAGGCGTCGTTCCCGCCCAATTCCAACGTACAGGGAATGAGATTTTCCGCTGCGGCCTTCGCGGTTTCGATGCCGACCTCCGTGCTGCCGGTCAAGGTGATGAGGCCGATGCGGCGATCCTTCGCGATCTCCCCTTTCACCTTGCCCGGCGCGGTGAGGCATTGAATCACGCCGTCCGGAATCCCTGCGTCGACCAGCATG
>JAISGB010000273.1 GCA_031263335.1 Eubacteriales Family XIII. Incertae Sedis bacterium | reverse complement strand
GGGCGGGACTGCCCGCCTATTCCCAATCCGGACATACGACCCTGCATGCCGTGGCGCTGATGCCCGACGCACCGCCCACAGAGCATTTTGATCAATACTACGAACTTGAAAGGAGGAATGAGTTGCCTGTTCGCGTAGTGATCAATCCGTCCGAGCCCCTGCCGTGGTCCCTGAGTCCCATCACGGGATTCGGTACGGACATGGTGAAGCTCGGCAGCAAGAAGATATTTTTGGACGGCTCCATGGGGGGCCGTACGGCCGCACTTCTCGAACCCTATTCCGACGCGCCCGATGAGCGGGGAATCCTCACGCTCGGCAAGGAGGAATTGACGGGGCTGTTCCGGGAGGCGTACGACGCAGGGTTGGAAGTTTCCGTTCACGTCATAGGCGACGCCGCCATGCAGCGCGTCCTTGACGCCGCAGAACAGGTGTATGCGCCCATCGAGGAGGCAGACCCGGTCAAGAGGCTCAAGCAATCGGACAGACGACTTCGCATTATACACGCAATGATTATAAAGCCCGAACATATCGATCGATTGAAGAAGTTGCCCGTCATTCTTGACGTACAGCCGGGATTTTTGCATTCGGACGTACACATCGCGGAGGACAGACTCGGAGCCGACAGGCTGAAATACCTGATGCCGTTCCGGAGCTTTATCGACAACGGCATCCTGCTCACGGGAGGTTCCGACGCGCCGGTGGACCCGCCAATCCCTTTGAATGGCATACAATGCGCCGTGACGCGACAGGATTTGAACGGATTCCCCGAGGGCGGATTGTGGGCGGATGAATCGATTTCCGTGTATGAGGCTGTTGCCCTTTACACGAAAAACGCCGCTTTCTGCTCGAATGAGGAGGACCTGAAAGGAACGATCTCGGTCGGAAAATACGCGGATTTCATCCTGCTCGACAGGGACGTCTTTGCGATCGCTCCGAAGGATATCCATCATATCGAGGTATTAAGAACGGTTGTAGGAGGTGATACGAAATATCAGTGCAGTTAGAACGATGTTGTATGTTGGGAGGTGATCTTAAATGACGGAAACAGGATCAGGGATAGGAATGTTGGATGTCGGGATCATACTGGTGTATTTTGCGATGCTCATCGTGGTGGGGTTTGTCGTCGCGAAGCGATTCGTAAAATCCGGTGAGGACGCGTCCATGGCGGGCCATAAACTCGGGGTATTCCTCGGGGGCATCGGCAAGACCGCGAACAGCGCGGGCGGTTCGAGTTCGGTCGGCGGCACGAGTTGGGGCTATCAGCTCGGTATCGCCGGCGGGTGGTACGCGTTCGCCGAAGGTATGACGTACGTCATTTATCTGCCGATCATCAAGCGGATATGGACGGCGCTCTACCGCACGAGGACAGGGTCCGCGGGCCAGTTCTTCGGCTATCGTTGGGGTCCCGGCGCGCGGCTTTACGCGGGACTCATCAACGCCATCTGCTATATGGCGTTCGTCGGCGCGCAGATCATTGCCACGGCGACGGTCATCCAGGTTCTGCTCGGTTGGACTTACATGACCAGCTTGCTCGTTTCCACAGGAATTATCATTGTGTATTGTACGGCGGGCGGCCTCAGGGCCATCGTGCTCACGGACGTCATTCAGGTGGCGTTGATCCTCATCGGCATGATGTTCATCATGCCGCCCATCGTGTTCAAGGCGGCCGGCGACAAGCTCGGCGGCGGCGGCTTCGGCGCGGTATGGGATACCTTGTCGGGCGAAGGCGTGACCGCCTTCATGACGAACCTCGGCGCGCCCGGGGTCTTCGGTTGGCCGTACATCATCGGCGCGATCGTCCTGCCGTGTATTCTCATCGGCGGCGTGGCGCAGGCCGCGTTCCAGTACCAGTCGTCCATCCAGTCTGCGGATAAGGCGTTCAAGTCCTTCTTTATGGTTCCGTTCCTCTATATCCCCGTGTCGATCTTGGTCGTCATGATGGGCATGTGCGCGTTGATCCTCTATGGTGTGGAACTGATGCCCGAAGCTTACGGAGGGCCTCCCGGAGGCGATCCCAATATGGTATTGCCGACCTTGGTCCAAGACTATCTGCCGACCGGCCTCGTAGGGTTGCTTCTGGCGGCCATCCTGTCCGCGACGATGAGTACGAGTTCCACCTGTCTGATATGTTCGACGACCTGTCTGACGGAGGATGTCATCAAGCCGCTCTTGAAGAGAAAGCTCGACGACAAAGCCTCTTTGAAGCTGTTCCGGATCTGCATGGTCTGCATCGGTATCGCGACGATATCCATCACCTTGTGGGCGACGGATATCATCACCCTGCTCACGACGGCCTATTCGGCCGCGTCGGCGGGTCTCTTCGTCCCGTTCATGTGTACGCTGTTCATGCGGAAGGCGACGAAGCCGGGCATCTATACCACGATGCTCTTGGGGTTGGCCGTTTACGGCGCCGTGACCTTCGGATGGCTGCCGTTCCTGCCCGCCGTCATACAGTCGGCGCCCCTCTATCTCTCGCTTCCGGTGTCGATCATCTGCATCACGATCTTCTGGTTCGCGACGAAGAATTCCGGCAAGTACGGCAGATTGGACGGATATTTCCCGGATGAGTGGGAGAAGAGTCCCGGCAACTGGGAGAAGCATCCCGAGTTGCTCGACGGCCCGGGTCCCGCGCGTCTGCCCGAAGAGACGCGGGTAGCCGCGGAGGCTTAGCTGTAAAAATGTAAGGTTTTGCTCGATCGCGCCCGCCCGTATCGGGCGGCGCGTCGGCATATGGTCTGTGTTACGGAAAAATCAAGTGGGGCATCGACGCGCGTCGTTGATGTCCCCCTTGGATTCAAAACGGAAACTTTGATTTTATTATGCAACGATTGAAGATAGGCTTTACCGTACATACACGGGATCGGTTCGCGACGGAGCGGGATCGGATCGCGCTCTCGCGCTCGGGACTGACGGAGGTCGCGGTCGCCGTCGTTTCGGATCGGGACGGCGGGATCATCCGCGAC
>JAISGB010000212.1 GCA_031263335.1 Eubacteriales Family XIII. Incertae Sedis bacterium | reverse complement strand
GGGAGCCAACACTTGGGATGAGACTCGCTTCGCTCGCGGTTACAGGCATTGGAACCCGAACTCCATCAAAACTATCGCGACCGTCGAGTAGTTTTGATTGAACCCTTGAGTAGTAACACGATCGGAGCAAATCCGCCCAACGGTTTTGCTCCGCTCTTGACTTAAGTGCGTATCACCCTTGCGATTCGTCACGCCCGCGGTTTGTCATCCCTGCGGTTGAATGAGTTTTTGCAACCGATCCACCTGCCTTGCGGAACCGGCCGAGGCCGCGTAGTTCAGGAAGAGCGCCTCATTGATGTTGTGATCCCGCAGGAAGGCCTCGATGTCCCCATCGTAATATCTGAAATCCACCACATGGATCTCCTCGTAGTTCTCCGTGAGGAAGGGCAACATCGCGTTGGCGAAGGATTCCTTGAACACGACCAAGCGGCGGCCGTTCTTGTTTTCCGTCACGATGCTGACATAGGGCAGATCGCCGCCCGCGTAGGCCAGGTACTTGTTGCTCCCCGGTATTTCCTTCGGCTCCTGCGCAAAGTGCATGGGGAAGGGATTGCTCAGGTCGCTGCTCTTGTAGCCGGTCATGGTGTAAGGGATCTGCGGACGGTAAGCGATCAGGTAGTCCGGGTTGTCCTTGAGCAGGCTGTTGCCACCCATGGAATTGTACAGGCTGCCGAGGAATCCGTCATGGCGCACCTCCGTGTAGGAGGAAAGGGGCGCGACGGAAAAATGCTTCGACCAAGCGAATTCCTTATACGCGTAGTACGCGCCCAAGCCGGTCCAATGATGATCGGTCCGGAAATAGATATCCTCCTCGCTGTGCGCGGCCATGACGTTGTAGACCCATACCTTGTTCACGCCGGCGGGCAGACGGCCATAGATGAAGGCGATGGCGTCGTACTGGCTGTCCGTCAGTTTGCGGTAGCGATTCGGCATCTTGAACTCCACGTTCGTGGGAACCACCATGACATTCGTGACGATCTGCCCCTTGTGCCGCTCGCTGAAACCGGCGATGATATCCGCGTACTGCGCGTTGGACGCTTCATTGAACCCATAGAGTTCCAAAACCGTGGTCCCGACCATGAGGACGCCGCCCTTCCGCTCCCCATCCACATCCGGCAAGCGGTTCGTCTCTCGCGGACCCGGGATGAAATTCTCGCCCACCGCGCGACCGATCGAGCCGCCCGCCTTGCCGTCCTCGTCCGTTTGCTCGTCCTTCGGCGCCTCATTGCCGTCCTTGCCTTCGCTCACGCCCGCATCCGGGCGGATCACGACGGCTTCCTCTCCGGATCCTTGAATCCCACGCAGACCGCGCAGGAAGGCCGCCGTCTCTATCATACGCTCGCGGAGCGGAAAGACGTCCGAATAATAGACGGAGTATTGACTCGCCAATTGACCGCTCATCAGGCTTGCCAACGAGATCTGAGGCGGTTTCTCCAAGGGACGGTTCTCAATGTCGGATACGGTGGGTTTTTCCGCGATCAAGCTGATGACGCCCATCAAAGCCAACACGCCCCAGAAAGCGAAGGCCGCCACCCTGTACCGCAGGGAAACCCTCCCTCTGCGTCCTCCGTCTTCTTCTTTCATCTCGAATATCTTCAAAGTCATCACCCGTCAACGATCACGATAGCTTTGGTTTGACGCGTCCGTCGATCCGTCGCCGCGAAAGCGGAGGATCGGCGGAGTCAAAACCGGAAATAGATAAAGGGGTTGTAGCTGTTGCCCACCAACATGACGGTGCTGACAAACAGCAAGACCCCGAGCACGATATATTTTAATATAAAGGCGGCGCGCGCCCAAGCGACGCCCTTCCCCTCAATGTACCGGTAGATCGCCTTGGGTATGTTGATGATCCGCATGCACGCCAACAGGGCAAACAGGATGAAGAAGATGTTGTTCATAAACTCGATGCCCAGTCCCGTGTCGAGGAAGCCATCCGCGCCGACGCCGAACAACTTGCCGAAGAACACGATCATCTGCTTCATATCCGTGAAATAGAACCACACCCAACCGATCATCACGACCAATATGAGGTAAACATGACGCAGGGCGCCCGGGAGCGCCTGCAAGCGCTCGCCCGCCGCCGACTTCTCCAAGACGAGGAACGCGAAATACCACAACCCCCACAACACAAAATTCCAACCGGCCCCATGCCAAAGACCCGTGAGCGCCCATACGATCAGGAGGTTGCGCATTTGATGCCGGTGGCTGCCGCCCAAGGGGATATACACATAGTCGCGGAAAAACGAACTGAGCGATATGTGCCATCGCCGCCAAAACTCCGTGACGGATTTGGACGTATAGGGATAGCGAAAGTTCTCGCGATACCGGAAACCGAGCATTCGTCCCATACCGATGGCCATGTCGGAGTAGGCTGAGAAATCGAAGTATATCTGGAGGGTGTACATCAGGAGTCCGAACCAAGCGCCAAGAACCGACAGGGAACCGAAGTGTCCCGGATCCATATAGATCGCGGACAGGGAACCGCAGACATTGGCCAAGACAGCCTTCTTCGCCAATCCGACGACAAACCGCTCGATGCCCGCGCATATCTCGCCAAAGTCGGTTTCCCGCTCGCCGATCTCCCGCGCGATGTGGCCGTAACGCACGATGGGTCCCGCCACCAATTGGGGAAAGAGGGAGACATAGAGCAAGAGCTTGGGAAAGGAGCGTTGCGCCTCCGCCTCTCCGCGATAGACATCGACGACGTAGGAAATGATCTGAAAGGTATAGAAGGAGATGCCGATGGGCAGGGCGATGTGCGGCGCGGGCAGATTAAACGGGGTCAGCGCGTTGATCGTCTCGACGAGGAAATCGCTGTACTTGTACACAATCAACACGCCGACGTCGAAAATGAGCGCGCCGATGAGCGCGCCTTTGCGAAACCGCGGCTTC
>JAISGB010000200.1 GCA_031263335.1 Eubacteriales Family XIII. Incertae Sedis bacterium | reverse complement strand
GTATTTCATCACCTGCCGCGAGGTCGTGAAGCATGCGGACGGTTCGATCAAGGAACTGCTCTGCACCTACGATGCGGACACGAAGAGCGGCAGCGGTTTCGAGGGCCGCAAGGTGAAGGGTACGATACATTGGGTGGACGCGGGTTCCGCAGAAGCCGTCACGGTGCGTGAATACGAACATCTGATGATCGCGGACGAGTCGGGGAAGGAGGTGTTCAACCCCGCGTCGACGCGCGAACGTCTGTGCTTTGCCGAACCCTCCGTCGCGGAGGCCGTTCCGGGGCAGAGGTTCCAGTTTTTCAGGCACGGCTATTACATCGCCGATCTTGCGCCCGAGCGGGAACCCGGATCGGGCGGGCGAATGGTATTCAACCGCGTGGTGGGGCTGAAAAGTTCATGGAAAAGCATCAAATGACGGCAAATGGGAATGGAGAAGCGCATGGATTACTATGAAGAATCCGTCAAAATGCACAGACTGCATCAGGGCAAGTTGGAGATCGCGAGCAAGGTTCCCCTCGAGACCAAGGACGACCTCAGCACGGCGTACACGCCGGGCGTGGCGCGCCCCTGTATCGAGATAGCGAAGGATCCCGACGCGGCTTACGAGCTTACCATCAAGGCCAATACCGTCGCCGTGGTCAGCGACGGCTCCGCCGTGCTCGGACTCGGCAACATCGGCGGCCTCGCCGCCCTGCCCGTGATGGAAGGGAAGGCCGTGCTGTTCAAGGAGTTCGGCAGCGTGGACGCCTTTCCCATCTGCCTGTCCACGCAGGACGCGGATGAGATCGTGGACACCGTCGTCCGCATCGCGCCGGCCTTCGGCGGGATCAATCTGGAGGACATCTCCGCGCCCCGGTGCTTCGAGATCGAGCGACGCATCCAAGCGGCCTTGGACATTCCCGTATTCCACGACGATCAACACGGAACGGCCGTCGTGGTCAGCGCCGCCGCCATCAACGCGTTCAGGTTGTTGAACAAGCCGCTGAAGAAGGTGAAGGCCGTCGTCAACGGCGCGGGCGCCGCCGGAACCGCCGTGGTGAAGATGTTGCGCGCCTTGGGCGTAAGGGATATCGTGATCTGCGACAGCAAGGGCGTCATCGCGACGGATCGGTTCTCGGAATTCGGCGAGGACAAGATGAATCTGCTCGAGATGACGAACAAGGACAATTTGATCGGCGGACTCGCGGAAGCCGTCTTTGGCCGCGATCTCTTTATCGGCGTATCCGCGCCCAATGTGCTCACGGAGGAAATGGTCGGGACGATGAGCGAGACCGCCGTCGTCTTCGCCATGTCGAACCCGGAACCGGAGATCATGCCCGAGCCGGCAAAGGCGGCGGGCGCGAAGGTGGTCGGCACCGGCCGATCGGACTTCCCCAACCAGATCAACAACGTGTTGGTGTTCCCGGGCATATTCAAGGGCGCGCTCAAGGCGCGGGCCTTGCGCATCACCGAGGAGATGAAGGTCGCCGCCGCCTACGCCTTGGCCGGCTTGGTCGGCGCGGAGGAACTCGCGGCGGATTACGTGATCCCTTCGGCGTTTCACCCGGGCGTGGCGGACGCGGTGGCGGAGGCCGTGGCGGAGGCATGGAGATGACGGAGTATCGGATCGAGCGCGACACCATGGGCGAGGTCAAGGTCCCCGCGGACAGGATGTGGGGCGCGCAGACCCAAAGAAGCCTGGAGCATTTCAGGATCGGTTGGGAGAAGATGCCCGTCGAGATCATCCGCGCGTTCGGCATACTCAAGAAGGCGGCCGCCTCGGTCAACGCGGAATTGGGCGTATTGGACGGGCGAAAGGCGGAGGCCATTGCCGAGATCTGCGACGAGATCATCGCGGGGGAGTTGGATGAAGAGTTCCCCCTCTCGGTATGGCAGACGGGCAGCGGCACGCAGTCGAACATGAATGTCAACGAGGTGATCGCACATCGCACGGGGCTTCATCCCAATGACGACGTGAACAAGGGACAGAGTTCCAACGACACCTTCCCGACGGCCATGCACATCGCCGCGGTCGTCATGACGGAGGATGTCCTGCTCCCGGCCGTCGACGGGCTGTGCGACACCTTTGCCGGGCTGTCGGAGCGGTACATGGACATCGTGAAGATCGGACGCACCCACTTGCAGGACGCGACGCCTCTGCGGCTCGGACACGAGATCGGGGCGTGGCGGGAGATGCTTCGCGAGACCGGCGATATGATCCGCTCCGCCTTGGATCCCGTGCGAAAGTTGGCGCTCGGCGGGACGGCCGTGGGTACGGGGCTGAACACCCACCCGGCGTTCGCGGCGCGTTCGGCCGCGAAGATATCGGAGCTGTCCGGCCACGCGTTCGTGACGGCGCCCGACAAGTTCCACGCCCTCACCGCGAAGGACGGCCTCGTCTTTCTGCATGGCGCGTACAAGGCGCTCGCGGCGGATCTGATGAAGATCGCGAACGATGTCCGTTGGCTCGCGTCCGGGCCGAGGAGCGGCCTCGGCGAACTGATCATCCCCGAGAACGAACCGGGTTCCTCCATCATGCCCGGCAAGGTGAATCCCACGCAATGCGAGGCCATGACCATGGTCGCGGTCCGGGTCATGGGCAACGACGCGGCGGTGGGCGTCGCCGCGTCCCAGGGCAATTTCCAACTCAACGTGTTCATGCCCGTATTGGCCTACAATGTCCTTCAATCCGCGCGACTCCTCGCCGACGCGACGCGGTCGTTCGACGAGCACTGCGCCAAGGGCATCCGCCCCAACGAAGGGGTCATCCGTCGCCATCTCGAGGATTCCCTGATGCTCGTGACGGCGCTGACGCCCAAGATCGGCTACGAAAAGGCGGCCGAGATCGCGAAGCGCGCGCACGGGGAAGGCGTCGGTCTGCGCGAGGTCGCGGTGGCGATGGGCGTACTGACGGAGGAGGAGTTCGATGATCTGGCCGATCCCGTGAAGATGGTGTAGGAACGCGCGCGCGGATGTAAAAATACCGTCAATCCTTTACGCGCACAATCAATCCTTCCGGGCGGAAAACGGGCGGGTCGCGCAACGTCCCTCAATCGACGCAGATGAGATCATAAGGAGTTCGTATGGAAAACAATCCCGCAGAAGCCAAGAAACGATCTTCCCGAAGGATATTGATCATCGCGGTGGTCGTGATCGTCTTCGTGTTGGCCGCCATCGCCGTAGGCCGGCTGTGGTACGATTCGGCCCATCCCGAGGATACGGTCAAGGATGAGTCGGTGAATATCCGGGTCGCGCCGGCGACCGTCGACAACGTTGAAATTTCCTCTGTCTATACGGGCAAGTTGACGGCGGTCAACGAGGTGAACGTCATTCCCAAGATACCGGGCAAGGTGACGTCCGTGGAGGTGTCCCAAGGGGACGCGGTGGTTGCGGGCGCCGTCCTGTTCCGCTTGGATCCGGAGGATGTGCAGCGCCAGGTCAATCAGGCGCAGATTCAGCATGACGCGGCCAAGAGCGCCCTCGACCTCGCGTCCGACGCGGTGCGCACGGCGGAAAGCATGGTCGCGGCGGCAAAGACTCCGCCCGCCGCGTCGTCCGTCCCTGATATGTCGGGCGGCGCCTCGCTTCCCGACGTGGCGGACCTTGCGGAAGCGGCGGAAGCGGCGGCCGTCGCACAGGCGACCGCCCAAGCGCAGGCGACCGCCGCCCAAGCGCAGGCCATCGCGCAGACGGAGGCCGCGTTGGCGCAGGCAAAGGCCGGCTATGAACAGGCGAATGTCCAGTTCAAGTTGGCGCGGGAGGGCTTGGCCGCCGCCAACGCCGCGCTTTCCGAATGCACCGTGACCGCCCCCATCGACGGCTATGTCACGGCCCTGAACGTCCAACGGGGCGGGATGGCGTCTCAGGCGATGCCTTCCGTCTCCATCTCCGACACCAATGCCCTGCGCATCACGACGAATGTTTCCGAAGGCATGGTGGACGCCGTTCGGATCGGCGATTCGGCGGAGGTATATGTGCGCGCGATCTCCGATACGCCCTTCACGGGAACGATCACGGCGGTCGTACCCGCGCCGCCCGCGGGTTCGCTGTCCTATCCCGTGGTGATCGAACTGCCGAGCGGCGACAGCCGGCTGAAACCCGGCATGTTTGCCGAGATTCGCATGACGACGGGCAGGGCGGCGGACGTCGTCGCCATTCCGTCGGAAGCCGTCCTCATCAAGGCGGGTGCGGAGGTGGTCATGGTGATCGACGCGGACGAACGGGTGCGCTCGGTCCGCGTGGAGACGGGCTTGGACGACGGCGCGCTCGTCGAGATCAGGAGCGGGCTGAAAAGCGGGGACAAGGTCGTGTTCGAAGGCCAACATTACCTGAATGAAGATTCCGAATTCAAGATTGTCGAATAGGGGACGGGTTGATGAATTTATCCAAAACGGCGGTAAACAGACCTGTTTCCACCATTATGCTCATGCTGATCATCGTGGCGTTCGGCGCGATCTCGTTCACGCGGTTGCCCGTGGATCTGTTCCCGAAGATGGAACTGCCCATGTCCGTGGTCATGGTCAATTACCCCAACGCGGCCCCTTCCGAAGTGGAGAGCATGGTGACGCGCCCCGTCGAACAGCAGATTGCGACGGTTGAAAACCTCAGCGCCCTCACCTCCTATTCGATGGATGGCGCGTCCATCGTCTTGGCCGAGTTCGAGAACGGAACCGACATGAATTTCGCGGGACTCGATATGCGGGAAAAGGTCGAGATGATCTCGGACTATCTGCCCGACGAAACCACGAACCCCATGATCATATCCATGAACCCGAGCATGTTGCCCATATCCGTCCTCTATGTTTCGGCGGATATGGATCTGACGGAGC
>JAISGB010000269.1 GCA_031263335.1 Eubacteriales Family XIII. Incertae Sedis bacterium | reverse complement strand
CGACGGTCCTTACGATCGAACTTGAAAAGTTGGGGATTCCTACCGTCTATATGACGGCGCCTCCGGGATCCGCGATCACGGAAGGCGTCGGCGTCTACCGCGCCGGGCAACTCTGTCTCTGCTCACTCGACGTCTATCAGGCGAGTACCGCAGAGGAGGTCGCGGCGGAAGTTGACAAGAAGTGGGACTATATCATCGACTCCCTCACGGCCACGGGCGATAAATTAAAGGAGATCGCGCACATCGATTTCAAAATGGACCGTACGCCGCCGCGGGAGGACGGTCTTCTCCCCATCATCGATCAAATCGAGGCGGAGGATGAACGGCTGTTGGAGCCCGGTTGTTATATGGAGGAGATCAACGACTATTTCAATCGAGAGCACATCAGCGACGGACTTCCCATCATCCCGCCCACGGTGAGGCGATACAAGAAAATGCTGGAGTACTGTCCGTTCGACGAGGACGCCGTTCTCTGCGACCCGAGCGGTCCGAGCGGCGCGCGCGTCACGGTAAAGGACGCGGCAATAGCGGCGGTTATGGCCGGTTGCAAGCCGAATGCGATGCCGATCATCGTCGCAGCTTGCAAGGCGATGAACCACAAACTCTACAACCTCAACCAGAGCGTCACCACATCGCATCCGGGAGGAACGCTTGTAATCGTCAGCGGCCCCATCGCGCAGGAAATCGGAATCTCGGGCAAGCAGGGCTGTCAGGGTCCAGGATGGCCGCAAAACGCAACGATCGGCCGCGCCATGAACCTGATCATCATGAACGTATTCCGTTCGGTTCCCGGCGTCTGCGATTTGGACTGCATCGCGTCTCAGGCCGAGTTCACATTCTGTTTCGCCGAGGAACCCTCATTGGCGCAGTGGAATATGATCAACGAAGATCATTTCGATAAGGCGACCACGACCGTATATGTACTCAAGGCGGAGCCCTTGCACGATATCATCGATTTCCTGAGTCTCGACGGCTATGATCTTCTCGATACGATCACGGCGTGTTGCACGACGCTGGGCTCGAACAACGCGTATATGCCGGGGCCGATGATCGTCTGCTTGACGCCCGACCACGCCATGATGCTGAAGAAATCCGGTTATACAAAGGAAATGATCCAAGAACACATCCACACATACGCCTATCATCAGGTACCGATGGTTCGCAACAGGGGCCTCGTTCCGGTTCGGCCCAAGGATTTTGAAAACAGGCATCCCATGCCGGTCACGCGCACACCCAAGGATGTGGAAGTGGTTACAATCGGCGGTCGCGGCGGACATTCGGGCGTCATTCTGCCTTGGGCGTTGCACAGCGAGGGCATTGTCGAGCCGATTGCTCTGCCCGACGGAAAGATCGCCGCGAGCATTGAGGATTTCAAAGTTAAATAGACGAGGAGGTTAATATGAGCGCGTCAAAATATCACGGCGATTACGGCGATTACAACACGCATTACGACGTCATCGTGGCGGGAGGAGGCACATCGGGCATTCCCGCGGCAATCGCCGCGGCGAGGACCGGCGCCAAGGTACTTCTGATCGAGCGCGTCGGTACGATCGGAGGGCAGTTCAGCGTCAGCGGACCCGCAGGCTTCACCTACGCGTTTTTTCAAAATTCCAAAGGACAGCGCGATGTGGGCGGCTTTGCATGGGAAAGTTATCGCCGTTTGTTTGAATCGGGACACGCGCTTCCGCATTTCACACCGGCGGTCAGAGCCAAGGCGGGCTATACATTCGCGTACGTCGATCCGGATTGGTGGACATTCCTCATGTATGACATGATAGACGAAGAGGGCGTGGACCTTCTGCTCGATACGGCGGTCACGGGCGCCTTAACGGAGGGCAACGCCGTAAAGGGCGTCGTCGTCGAAAATGCCGACGGACGCGTTGAAATCCGCGGCAAGATCGTTATAGACTGCACCGGCGAGGCGTATTTGGCCTCCAAAGCGGGCGTCGATACCGTTATGCTTCCCAAAGAGGGCTTTCCGCCGCATACGCTTTGCTTCACCGTGGACGGCGTCGACTGGGATCGCTTCCTGTTGTATGTCAGAAACAATCCGACGCAATTCTCATATCGGCAGATTATGAATCCGTACAGGAACACATCCAAGGAAGAGGTGTATGATCATTATTCGCGAGCGACGGATATAAGACAGCTCGGCGAGATCGTCGGGTTCTATGAGTTGCGCGACGCGGCGCTCGCCAACGGCGATTGGCATCCCTTCTCGGGCGCGGGCTTCTTCTTCACGCCAAAGGAAGGCGGACACATTCAGGCGCACATGCAGCACTCGTCGCAGGTGTCCGATTGTCCTCCCACAAGCGCGTGGGATCTGTCGCACGCGAATCGCGAATGCAGACGTCAGAACAAAATCGCATGGCGCTTCTTCAAAAATTACGTGCCGGGTTTTGAAAATTCATATATTACAAGGCAGGCCACTCAGTTGCGCCTTCGGGAAGGCCCGAGGATCGTGGGCGATTACACATTGAACAGGGACGATGTGCTGGCGGCGCGGCAGTTTAAGGATACGATCGGCAAGAGCAATTTCATCGCGGACAG
This sequence comes from Eubacteriales Family XIII. Incertae Sedis bacterium, assembly GCA_031263335.1. Classification (GTDB taxonomy): domain Bacteria; phylum Bacillota; class Clostridia; order Peptostreptococcales; family Anaerovoracaceae; genus JAISGB01. The sequence continues at coordinate 3 of JAISGB010000269.1, read as the reverse complement.
TCA
>JAISGB010000253.1 GCA_031263335.1 Eubacteriales Family XIII. Incertae Sedis bacterium | reverse complement strand
TATCAAGGTCAACTGCTCCGCCATCCCGGAGAATCTCTTGGAATCCGAAATGTTCGGCTATGTGAAGGGCGCCTTTACGGGCGCGGACAACAAGGACAAGCGCGGCCTGTTCGAGATGGCGAACGGCGGCACGATCCTGTTGGACGAGATCAGCGAGATGCCCCTCAAGCTCCAACCCAAGATACTCAGGGTGTTGCAGGAACGCGAGTTTACGCGTGTGGGCGGAACGGAGAATATCCGGATCGACGTCAGGGTGATCGCGTCCACGAACAAGAACCTGATCGATCTCATCCGAGAAAACCTGTTCCGCGTGGATCTGTATTATCGGCTGAACGTCTTTCCCATCAACATGCCGCCCCTGCGGGAGCGGATCGAGGACATCCCCGATTTTGTCGCGAACTTCCTGCTGAAGTTCAATCTGCTCTACGGAAAGGAAAAGGCTTTTTCGCATGAGGCGATCCGCTCGTTGATGTCCTATGCTTGGCCGGGAAACGTCAGGGAATTGGAGAACATCGTGGAGCGTCTGGCCGTCATCTCCACGAACGCGATGCTGACGCGCGAGGATGTGGAGGGCGTCATGGGGATGGGCGGCAACCACGTCGGGGACGCGCGCGAACACGTTGCGGGGCAGGGGCTGAAGGAGTCCGTGCGCGAATTCGAACGGCGGATTATCTCGCGGGCCATCAGCGATTACGGCGACTCCTATTCGGCGGCGCGGGCGCTGAAAACCACACAGCCCACGATCGTCAGGAAGGCGCAGGCTCTGGGCATTCCGCTGAAGCGCGGAAAGAGCAAGAATTGAGGGGCGCGCGGCCTCGAAAACACGCCTTTCTAAGTGTTTTGTTTGAAAATTTTGAAATCATCTTGAAATCTCTCGCGGCGTTTTGATATAATGGTCGCGACAAAGGAAACGGATTCAATCGGAAAAGTCAATAAAGAAACAGGAACGGTCGGCAGCCGGTTACGGCTTATTTACTACAGTTCAAGAGCAGGATCAAATCAAAACTACTCAACGGTTGCGGGACGGAGGTTCTGTATGAAGATCAAGGCGGCTGTGACGCGAGAGAAGGGCAAGTTTTCCATGGAGGCCGCGGAGTTGGCCGAACCCGAGGCGGGAGAAGTGTTGGTGCGGATCGTCGCGAGCGGGATATGCCATACCGACACGGCGGTCGTCGAACAGTATCTGCCGGTCACGTTTCCGATGATCGCGGGACACGAGGGCGTCGGCGTCGTCGAACGAACGGGTCTTGGCGTATCGGAACTCAAAGCGGGGGATCTCGTCATCCTGACGTTTCCGAGTTGCGGCGTGTGCGATTCCTGCAAGGCCGGCCGGCCCTACGCGTGCGACAGGAATTTTGAATTGTTCTTCTTCGGCAACTACGCGGACGGCACGAAGCGCGTAACGGGCGCGGACGGCGTCGAGATCGGCGTCATGTTCGGGCAGGGATCCTTTGCCACCCATGTCGTCGCGGACCAACGCAACGCGATCAAGGTGGATTTGGACGGCGAGGAGGAGCTTGCGAAGCTCTGTTCCTTGGGTTGCGGCGTACAGACGGGCGCCGGCGCGGTCCTGAACCGCATGAAGCCGCGTCCCGGGTCTTCCATCGCCGTGTTCGGCATGGGGACGGTCGGACTCGCGGCGATCATGGCGGCGAAGATCGCGGGCTGTTCGACCATCATCGCCGTACACGGGCGGCGCGGCAAGGAACTCGCGGCGGAGTTCGGCGCAACGCATACGCTCAACGGGCGCGACGGCGACGTCGCCGCGAAGATCCGCGCGATCACGGGAGGCAAGGGCGTCAACTGCGCGTTGGAGTGTACGGGCGTCCCCGATACGGTGGGTACGATGCTCGATTCGATGGCGAAGGAGGGTATTGCGGTGCTTGTCAGCGTCACGGCCGACACGGAGGTCCCGATCAAATTGGAGCCGCAGATCATGAATCCGAGCCTCACCGTCGCCGGGGCGGTCGAGGGGTGCTCCAACCCCAAGGTCTTCATCCCGGAACTCGTCGGGTTGTATAAGGAAGGGCGTCTGCCGGTCGAAAGGCTGAACACCTATTATCGATTCGATGAGATAGAACGCGCGTTCGAGGATTCGCACGCGGGCAAGACGGTAAAGCCCATCCTTAAATTTGGGTAACCGCCCATAAACAGTTACATCTAAATGTCGAAAGGAGCAAGAGGAATGAGCGATCTGCGCAACAAGAGGATTATCACGGTGGCCACGACGGGCGCTTGGCCCACGAAGGACAATACGCCGAACGTACCGATCGAACCCGAGGAGATTGCGGAGGAGGTATACAACTGTTGGAAGGCGGGGGCCGCGGTCGCTCACATTCACTGCCGCGACGACGACGGCAAGGCCGCCATGATCTTCGAGAAGTTTGAAAAGGCCGTCGGGCTGATCCGTGCGAAAAAGGATTGCGACATCATATTGAACATCACGACATCGGGCGGCGTCAACCTGAAAGAGGAGGATCGGATGCGGCCGTTCTACGAGCTGAAACCCGAGATGGCGTCCTACGACTGCGGGACCATGAACTGGGCGCACACCACGATCTTCGAGAACAACCCCAAGTTCCTCGAAAAATTGGGTACGATGATGCAGGAGGTAAACGTGAAACCCGAGATCGAGGTCTTCGATCCGGGCATGATCTACAATGCGGGCTATCTGCTGAAGAAGGGCTTCCTCAAGGCGCCCCTGCACTTCCAGTTCTGCATGAGCGTCGCGGGCGGCATCAAGGCGTCGACGAAGAACCTCGTATTCATGAAGGAGACCATGGACGAGGTGGCGCCCGGATCGACGTGGAGCGCCTTCGGCGTCGGCGCGGGCGCGATGGAGATCATGTACGCCGCCGTCGCGATGGGCGGAAACATCCGCGTCGGCATGGAGGACAACGTCCTGTACCGGAAGGGGCAGATCGCGGACAGCAATATGCAGTTTGTCGCCCGCGCCAAGCGCATCATCGAGGAATTCACCTGCGAGGTCGCCACGCCGAGTGAGGCGAGGGACATATTGGGCTTGAAATAAGTCCGGAACCGACATTTTAAAGCGTCGGGCTTTAGATCCTTTGATACGTTTCCGTATTTTTAATACAAAAACGTATCAAAGGATTCATCTCTTGAAAGAACCGTTATTTCGGTAAAGCAGCCGGTGTTGGATACGGAATTGTATTAAAT
>JAISGB010000201.1 GCA_031263335.1 Eubacteriales Family XIII. Incertae Sedis bacterium | reverse complement strand
CGATAGGCGCGACGATGGCCGTAAAGAACGCGGGACTTTCGGGCAAGGTGTACTGCTTCGGCACGGACGCCAGCGAGCAGACGATCAACATGATTCTCGACGAGGACGATATCCTCCAGGCCGTGACCGGTCAGGATCCGTACAACATCGGCGTCATGACGATGAACGCGGTCATCGACACCGTTGAAGGCGCTGAAGTCGCGGACAAAGGCCAGACGGTCATAGTTCCCGGCGTTGTCCTGAGCCGGGCGGACACGGCGGCGGTTGAAGCATTCAAGACAGACTTCCTCGCAAAAGCGGGCAGTTAGTCGTTTTTCCTCCTACAAGCTTCCAAAGGATTATCTCCTTTGGAAGCTTCCTTTCTTTGCGGAGGTGATACATTGAGCACGCTCACAATAAAAAATATCTCGAAACAATTTCCCGGAACATTGGCTCTTGACGATGTCTCTCTGACGCTCAAGAGCGGAAAAGTGAACGCCCTGATCGGGAAGAACGGTTCCGGAAAATCAACGCTGATTAAGATCATCAACGGCGTACAGCCTCCGACATCGGGAGATATCTTTATCGATGAAGATAAGATTTCCTTCGCGAATCCGGAGGAGGCGATTCAAAAAGGTGTTTCTACGGTCTATCAGGAGCTGAGTCTCGTGGGCGGTATGACCGTCGCGGACAATATCTTTCTCGGCCGCTACCCGATGAACGGAAAATTCATCGACTGGAAAAAGACGTACCGCGAGACCCGCGAATTGCTCGAAGGTATGGGTATCGAGATCGACGCGAAAGAACAGATCAACAATTTGAGTATGTGGCAGCGGCAGATGATCGAGATCGCAAAGGCTATGAGCACAAATCCGAAAGTGATTCTGCTCGATGAGCCCACGTCGTCCCTGTCGCGGTCGGAAACGCAAATCCTTTTCAACCTGATACGCGGACTCAAGACGAAAGACGTTATTATTATTTATATTTCTCACCGGCTGCAGGAACTATGGGAGATCGCGGATACCTGTTCCGTGCTTCGTGACGGGCGCCTGGTCGGTTCGGCCGACATGGCCGATCTGTCGCGCAAAGACATTCTGAGCATGATGTTCGGCGACATGAAGACGGAAAAGCGTCCGGAGGACGTGAAAAGCACGGATGAAGTGGTGCTGAAAGTCGAGGGGCTCACCTCCGGCAAGCGTTTTTCCGATATAAATTTCGAACTAAAAAAGGGGGAGATACTCGGGATCGCGGGTATGCTCGGATCCGGCAGGACCGAATTGCTCAGGGCGATATTCGGAAGCGATCGATACGGCAGCGGCAAAGTTTTTGTGAACGGCTCGGAGACAAAGAGAGCGACCCCGTTCAAAATGAAAGAACTCGGGCTTGCGATGACGTCGGAAGACCGCAAGACGGAAGGGCTGATACAGATCATGTCTATAGAAGGCAACCTCTGTGTCGCGAGCCTGAAGCGAATGTCCAAGGGCGCGTTCATCGACAAGGCCGCCGAGAGCAGGATGGTAGCGGAACAGGTCGAAAACCTGGAGATCAAAGCGCCGAACCTCAGGTCCGAAGTTTCCTCGCTGTCCGGTGGCAACCAGCAAAAGGTCGTCATCGGGAACTGGCTCAACAACAAACCGACGATAATGCTGTTCGACGAGCCGTCCAGGGGCATAGACGTCAACGCCAAACACCAGATATTCAATATCATCTGGGAACTGTCCCGCCAGGGCGTGTCGAGCATCGTCGTCTCTTCGGAGATCGAGGAGCTGCTTGAGATCTGCCACCGGATATTGATCATGCGTTACGGAAAGTTCGTCGACGAGGTCAGCGACGCGGCGACCACGGTGGAACATCTGTATTCCATGTGCATGGGGGAAAACGAAGACGAGAGTCCGCGCGCCGATTCAGCCGATTCAGCCGATTCGGCCGATTCAGCAGATACTTTAGCAGGAATGAGGTGAACAATGGAGATCCACGGTCTCAACAGAAAAACGGTAAACAATATATTCAGGAAATACATGATGGAAATCATCCTTGTCGTGATGTTTATCGTGCTCAGTATATTCGCGCCCGGTTTCCTGTCGTCCGACAACATCCTTGGGATCTTTCGGAACATGGCGATCGTCGGCGTGATAGCGTTCGGCATGACTATGGTAATCATCAACGGGGAGATCGACCTCTCCGTCGGCTCGGCTATCGGCATTTCTGCGGTCGCGACCGCGATCATCTCCCGGCGGCTTGCCGAGTCCGGATTTTCAGACGCGTTCGCGCTCATCATCGCGATGCTGGCCGCCGTCGCGATCTGTTCACTCATCGGAATGTTCAACGGGTTTATCCGCGCCAGATTCGGTATACCGACCTTCATCATCACACTCGCGATGCTGAACGTGCTGTACGGCATCGCCGCGACGTGGTCGGCGGGTTTTCCCGTTGTAATAAACTCGGGATGGTATTCTTTTATAGGCGCGGGGCAATTTTTCAAAACCGAGTCGTTCCAGGGGATTCCCGCGCCGATGATCTGGCTTATCATCGTATTCTTCATCATATGGATCGTGATGAACAAGACGCGGTTCGGCAGGGAGGTCTACGCGGTAGGCGGCAATATAGAGGCGGCGAGACTCTCCGGAATCAATATCGCCAAGGTCAAAATAATAACCATGATGGCCGTGCAGGCGCTCGCCGCTTTTTCCGGCATCATGCTGTCGTCGCAGGTCATGGCGGGCTCCTCGCAATTCGGCAGGGGCTACGAGATGGACGTCATCGCCTCCGTCATCATAGGCGGCACGTCGCTCTTCGGCGGCGTCGGCCGCGCGTGGGGAACTTTTATCGGCATACTCTTTCTCGGCGTGATAAACAACTGCATGACCTTGCTCGGCGTCGATGATTACATCAAATACATCGTCAAGGGTTCGCTGATCCTGATTGCGGTGCTCATCAACACCATCCAGTTGCAGAGGAAGGACGCTTAGCACATGGGTTTGAGCAGGCGCGAACTCGTACTCGAAACGCTTGAGTTTCGCAACGCGTCGAACCGCGTGCCGCGCGACTTGTGGACTTTGCCGTGGGCCGAGTTCAACCACCGCGATGAACTGCGCGCGATACTGGCGGATTATCCGCCGGACATCGTGCAGACGCCGCCCGAATTCAAGCGGTACGGCACGGCGCCGATTTCGGTCGGCGACCCGTATGAAGTCGGCGAATCCACGGACGAATGGGGCGTCGTCTGGAACAACGCGGAGCGCGGGCATCTCGGCGAGGTCAAAGCGCCGATAATAGCGCGAGGCGACGAGGGCTGGGCGGACACGAGCCGTGTGCATTTCCCGGAAGAATTGCTGACGATCGACGTGGACCACGTGAATGAATTCTGCGATTCGACCGATCAATTCGTCTTGTCAAGCGATCTGGCGCGCCCCTTTGAACGGATGCAGTTCATTCGCGGAACAGAACAGTTGTTCATCGATCTCGCGCTCGAGAACCGCGAGATGCTCGCGATGCTTGAACGGGTACACGACTTCAACTGCCGTTTGCTCGAGGTCTGGGCGACGACAAACGTCGACGGGCTGTTCGCGATGGACGACTGGGGGACGCAGCGCAGCCTGCTCATCGCCCCGGAAGTCTGGAAGGCGCGCTTCAAGCCGCTGTACCGCGACTACGTGGACATCGCGCACCGGCACGGAAAGAAGATGTTCTTCCATTCGGACGGCGACACGCTCGCAATCATACCCGAACTTATCGACCTCGGATTTGACGCCGCCAATCTTCAGATATTCGCCATCGGGATTGAGAACCTCCTGCCGTTCAAAGGCAAGATCACGTTCTGGGGTGAGATGGACCGCCAGCACCTGCTGCCGAACGGGAGCGCGACGGAAATAGACGACGCCGTGCGTAAGGTATTCGACGCGGTTTGGCGGGATGGCGGCGCGATCGGGCAGTGCGAATTCGGACCGGGCGCAAATCCGGCCAATGTACGCCAACTGTTCGCGTCGTGGGACGCGCTGCGATAGGGCGGAAGAGACGCGTGGGGATTCCGCAAAGCCGGACCTCTGCGAAAGATACACACAAGACTACAGAATGTGAAAAGACTGAAGGTGACAAAGTGAAACGATCAGAAATACAGGCGGCTGTCGAATGGGCAAAGGACTTTCTTAACGTATGCAATTTCCACTTGCCGGAATTCGCGTATTGGACACTCGATGAATGGAAAGCGCAGGCGGACAAAATCGAGGCGCTCGGCAGAACCATGCTCGGTTGGGATGTAACGGATTACGGCCTCGGCGATTTTGACAATATCGGCAGCATCCTGTTCACGCTGCGCAACGGCGAACTGAACGACAGATCGCTCGGCACCCCTTACGCGGAAAAGGTGATCGTGTTGCCGGAGGGACAGCGCCTGCCCATGCACTACCACGCGAATAAGACGGAGGACATCATCAACCGCGGAGGC
>JAISGB010000197.1 GCA_031263335.1 Eubacteriales Family XIII. Incertae Sedis bacterium | reverse complement strand
AAGTAGCGTGACCGTTGTGTAGTTACATTTAAGAAGAAGGAGGGTGAGCGTATTGAGCGGCTATTACCGGGAAGATATCGAACGTGCGTCCTATGAAACGATGCGGAAGCTGCAGGATGAGCGGCTTGTAACATCGGTGCGCCACGCCTACGACAACATCGCTTATTACCGGGAGAAGATGCGGGAAACAGGCGTGGAGCCGGGGGATGTACGCTCGACGGACGATCTGTTCAAGTTGCCCTTCCTGTCCAAGGACGATCTGCGGGACGCCTATCCTTACGGTTTTCTGGCTCTGCCGCTCTCCGAGTGCGTGCGGATCCAGTCCACGAGCGGCACGACGGGCAAGCGCGTCGTGGCCTTCTACACCCAACACGACATCGACGTCTGGGATGAATGTTGCGCGCGGGCGATCCGCGCGGCGGGCGGCTCGAACGAGGACGTGATCCACGTCAGCTATGGCTACGGCCTCTTTACGGGCGGACCCGGGCTCAACGGCGGCTCCCATAAGGTGGGCGCCCTGACCCTGCCCATGTCGTCCGGCAATACGGACAGGCAGATACAGTTTATGGTGGATCTGGGTTCGACCATCCTCTGTTGCACACCGTCCTACGCGGCCTTCCTGGCGGAGAATATCCACAGCATGGGCGTCCGTGACCAAATCAAGCTCAAGGCGGGCATCTTCGGCGCGGAGGCGTGGAGCGAGGAGATGCGTTGCGATATCGAAAAAAGCCTCGGCATCAAGGCTTACGACATCTACGGCCTCACGGAGATATCGGGTCCGGGCGTGTCCTTCGAGTGTTCGGATCAGACCGGTATGCACATCAACGAGGACCATTTCCTCCCCGAGATCATCGATCCCGACACGGGCAAGGTATTGCCCTACGGGGAAAAGGGCGAACTCGTGTTTTCCTGTATTACAAAGGAAGCCTTTCCCCTGTTGCGCTACAGGACGCGGGACATCTGCGTACTCAGCCGCGCGGAATGTTCGTGCGGGCGGACCTTGGTCAAGATGTCCAAACCCATGGGTCGGAGCGACGACATGCTCATCATCCGGGGCGTCAATGTATTCCCGTCCCAGATCGAGACCGTGCTGATGAACGCCGGCTATCCGGCCAACTATCAGATCCTCGTCGACCGCGTCAACCATACGGACACCTTTGAGGTGCAGGTGGAAATGACGCCGGAGATGTTCTCGGACGAGGTGAAGGAGCTGTCCGAACGCGAGGATGAGCTTTTGGCGTCCATGCGCAATATGTTGGGCATATCGCCCAAGGTGACCTTGGTCAATCCGAAGAGCATCGCGAGGAGCGAAGGCAAGGCCGTTCGCGTGATTGACAAGCGAAAAGTATGAACCTTGTTTCATATTATTTAATTTAATTTAACTTAATAGAACCGGAAACGGAGGGAATCGATGACGATAGATCAAATATCCGTGTTTGTGGAAAACAAGCCGGGACGATTGACCGAAATAACGGAGATACTCGGCGAGGCCGGCATAGACCTCCGCGCCATGTCCATCGCCGACACGGCGGATTTTGGCATACTGCGCATCATCGTGAGCGAACCGGTGCGGACGCTTGAGGTGCTCAGGAAGGCGGACTGCGTGGTTTCCGTGACGCAGGTCCTTGCGGTCGCCATCGAGGACGCGCCCGGCAGCCTCTCGAAGGTATTGCGCATCCTCTCCGACGCGGGCGTGAGCGTGGAATACCTCTACGCGTTCATCACGCGCACGAAGGGGAACGCCTACGTGATCTTCCGCGTCGAGGATACGGGCCGCGCGACGGCATTGTTCGCGGAACACGGCGTCAAGACCGCCGACACCCACGAGCTGTATGACCTCTAAACCGGAACGGGGCGGCATGTTGGACGCCCTCAACCCGCAACAGCGGGAGGCGGTGCTGTGTACCGAAGGCCCGCTCCTGATATTGGCCGGCGCCGGGAGCGGCAAGACCGGCGCCATGACCCGGCGCATCGCCCATCTCATCAAGGACAAAGGGGTCAGCCCCTATCATATACTGGCGGTGACGTTCACGAACAAGGCGGCGGGGGAGATGCGCGACCGCGTAGAAGCCTTGTTGGGCGGCGGCGTCCGCATGTGGATCCTGACCTTCCACGCCGCGTGTCTGCGCATATTGCGGGTACACGCGGATCGGCTCGGGTACGACAAGGACTTCGTCGTCTACGATCCCACCGATCAGAAGGTCGTCGTGAAGTCCTGCGTGAAGGCGCGCAACTTGGACGACACGAAATTTACGCACCAATATGTGCTTTCCGTCATCGGCAAATGCAAGGAGAAGGGCGTGACGGCCGATCGGTTCGCCGCGGAGTCGGCGGGCAGCCCGCTGAATGAAAATCTGGCGCTCCTCTACAAGGACTACGCCTCCGTGCTGAAGAAGAACAACGCCATGGATTTTGACGATCTGCTCGCGAACACGGTCTTTCTCTTCGAGCGCAACGAGGATATCCTGAACGATTACAGGGACAGATTCCGCTACGTCATGGTCGACGAGTATCAGGACACCAACCATATACAGTACCGCTTCGTGAAACTGTTGGCCGAGAAACACGGCAATCTCTGCGTCGTCGGCGACGACGATCAGTGCATCTACCAGTGGCGGGGCGCCGACATCTCCAACATCCTGAACTTCGAAAAGGACTTCAAGGGCGCCAAGGTCGTGAAATTGGAGCAGAACTACCGCTCCCGGGCCAACATCCTGAACGGGGCCAATTCCGTCATCGCGCACAACAAATACAGGAAGGCGAAGAAGCTCTGGACGGACAAAGAGGACGGCGAGAAGATTCGCTATGTCTATACATATGATGAGAAAGAGGAGGCGCGGTTCACGGCGCGGGAGGTGGAGAAAGGCGTCGGCGAGGGGCGGGAATACCGGGATTTCGCGGTACTGTACAGGACCAACGCTCAATCCCGCACCTTCGAGGAAGCCTTCTCCGCTTTTTCCGTTCCCTATCGCGTGCTCGGCGGCGTCCGGTATTACGACCGCAAGGAGATCAAGGACATGCTCTCCTATCTGCGCTTGGTCCAAAACCCGGCGGACGATCTGGCGCTTGCCCGCGTCGTCAACGAACCCAAGCGCGGCATCGGCGCAAAGACCTTGGCGAAACTGTCGGCCTATGCGGCCGCCCGCGACCGCAACCTGTTCGCTCTGCTCAAGGAAGAGGAAACGCTCCTGATGTTGCCGGCGAAGTCGCGGGAACCGGTGCGCCGCATGATCGAGGTGATCGAGTCCTACGCGGCCGAACAGGCAAACCTGCGGATATCCGACATCTACGACGGGCTCATGATGCGGACGGGCTACGTCAAAGCCTTGGAGGATCAACATTCCGTGGAGGCGGACAGCCGGATCGAGAACCTGCTCGAATTCAAATCGGTCGTCTTGGAATACGAGACGGAGGATCCCCGGATCAGCCTCGCCGAATTCATGGAGAAGATCGCCCTCATCTCCGACGTGGACAACCACAATCGCGAGGAAAACGCGGTGACGCTCATGACGCTGCACAGCGCGAAGGGCTTGGAGTTCCCCGTCGTATTCATGCCCGGCATGGAGGAAGGGCTGTTCCCCGGCGCCCGCGCCGCCGAGAGCGCCGGCGGTTTGGAGGAGGAGCGCCGACTGTGCTATGTGGGCATGACCCGCGCCAAGGAGAAGCTCTTCCTCCTGCGGGCCGGCGCCCGGACCATCTACGGGCGGTACACCCACACCTTGGAGTCGGCCTTCCTGCGAGAAATAGACCGAACCTATCTGGAGGGCGGGGAGTTCGTGGGCAACGACACGACGGGATTCCTGCATGCGCCCGCCGACGGTTTTGACGGCTTCTCGGAAGCGGAGATCATCCGTCCCTTCGAACAGTTGACGCGCATCAAACAGAGTGTCGCGCGTCCCTCGGCCGGCGATCCGACGCGCTACGAAAACGGCGATCGCGTGCGCCATAAGAAGTTCGGGGAAGGTACGGTGTTGGAAGCCGACGAGCGTACGGTCTCCGTCATGTTCGACGCGGAGGG
>JAISGB010000182.1 GCA_031263335.1 Eubacteriales Family XIII. Incertae Sedis bacterium | reverse complement strand
AAGGGCCATGTGGCGGTCGATCTGCTCATAAACCCTATCCGGAAGCGGTTCGGGGGACTGCCGGTGAAAATCCTTTCAATTATTTCTTACATTGCGACCTTGGCCGTCGTCTTGGTTTTTTTGATATCGGCCGTAAATCTGATGAAGGCGTCGATTCGATACGATCGCTTAACCAACGGTACGTTTCAAATACCGGAATCATTATTGGACGTCGCGATTGTGATCGGCGCGACGCTTTCCCTCGTCACCGTCTTTTTTATTATTCTGGATCTGCTTTCCGGCGGGAAAGAATACAGCGAGTGACGAGGGAGATCGCGAACCGGGAGAGGAGGTTTTGGGATGACAGTCATAATTGTCGTGTTGGTCTCGGTATTGATCCTGTCGCTTTTCATGGGCGTCCCCGTGGGTATCTCGATGGGATTGACGGCCTTGGTCTGCATCTTTGTGTTTATGGATCCGTCCCATATATCGCGCTTTGCCACGGTGGCTTTTGTCCAAGGGACGAGCATGAACCAGATGGTTCCGCCGTTATTTATTTTAATGGCCGCGTTTTTGGCGCGCGGCGGAATCGCGACCGACATCTATGATCTGCTGAGCAGCGCGCTCCGAAGGATCAAGGGCGGCCTCGGCGTTGCCACGGTGTTGGCCTGTACCGTCTTTGCGGCGCTTTGCGGTTCGTCCGTGGCGACGGCCGCCTCGATGGCAAGGATATCCGTCGGCCAAATGGTGGCTCGGGGCTATAAACAGTCCTTCGCCAGCGGGATCGTAGCTGCCGGCGGCACGTTGGGCATCATGATCCCGCCCAGTCTGCCGTTCATCCTCTATTGTATTCTGACCGAAACGTCCGTGGCCAAAATGTTGATTGCGGGGATTCTTCCGGGACTCATGCTGTCGGGGCTTTTCATCCTTGTCATCCTGATCCGTTCTGCGTTGGACCCGTCCTTGATCGGGGAAGGCGACGCTAAGGCGGGAGAGGATGAGGAGATACCCAAGGAACTGTTGGAGGATGGGCGGCCGCCGGAAGCCGATGATGTGAAGCCGAGCCTCAAAAAGGTCGCGGCGACCGGCATCCCGGCCATTCTTCTCATCTTTGCGGTGGTCGGCTCCATGTATTCGGGCATTGCCACCCCTACCGAATCTGCGGGAGTGGGCGCAATCGGCGCCTTCGTTATCATCACGATACGCGGGAGATTGAACGGGAAGGTCTTCGGCGAATCGGTCGCGGAGGCCGCCAGGACGACATGTATGTTGTTGCTGATGATGATCATGGGACTGACGCTCAGCTATGTTATCAGCTTCCTCGGCATATCGACGCGCTTGTCGAGTTTTGTCATCGAGAGCGGGATGAGTCCTTGGATCGTAATCGTCATGCTGATCGTCCTTTGGCTGATACTCGGTTGCCTGATGGATCCCGGCAGTATGGTGATCTTGACCATACCGTTTGTTTTCCCCGCATTGATGGATATGGGTTTCGATCCGATCTGGGTCGGCATCATATCGACGCTCACCGTTGAAATCGGGATGATCACGCCGCCGGTCGGATTGAATCTGTTCGTCATAAAAGGCATCTGCGGTATCCGGATGGCGCCGTTGATCAAAGGGTCGGTTCCCTTTATCTGTGTGTTGCTTGCCGCCTTGGTCATTCTGTGCATCTTCCCTCAAATCGCGCTCTTTCTGCCCTCTCGCATGGGATGAAACTCAGTCGAAAAGGAGGTGACGACAGAAAAAATATGCCGGAGTAATTGAAATTGATCTGCGCGTCGGTAAAGTCTGTAAATAAAAGGAGATGCGGAAATGAAGAAAATGAAAAGCATGGCGGGCATTTTGGCGATTCTTGTATTGGTTTTGACGATGATGGCATGTAACGGGAATCCGGACAACAAAGCCGGCGAAACGGATTCCGGCGCTTCCGGGGAAACGTCCGCTTCGGAGGACCAAGTGTTTAACTGGAAGGCTTCGTTCGGTGGGACGCCGGGGACCTTTCAATCCGAAGGATATGTGAAGCTCTGCGAATGGATCAAGGAATATACCGACGGAACGGTCAACATCGAATATTATCCCGGCGGCACGTTGGTGACGGATCCGGAATCGGTCGCCGCCTTGCAGGAGAACACGGTGCAAATAGCCCATTCGGCCGTGACATTGATGGAACCGACCATTCATTCCTTGGGTGTCTTGGCCGTACCGGGAATGATTCGCCCCGACAGGTTTTTTGAATACGCATATGGTCTGCGGGACGCCTTGAACCAAGAGACCGAACCCTATGGCATCAAGGTCCTCCTGCCGACCCCCACCGGCTATGTCTGTTTTCCGTCAAGCACAGGAATCTATAAGAAGCCTTCGGATTTGAATGGGGAAAACGTGCGTGTCGCCGGAAAGATCGTTGGCGACACGGTGCAGGCTTGGGGCGGAAATCCCGTGACAATCGCGTCCAACGAGATGGTGACCGCCTTGGAGCGCGGTACGGTCAAAACAGCGTATGTCGGAGACATCACACTGTGTGACAGTTGGAAGCTGTATGAGATCGTGCCGTATATCACGGAGACCACGATCGGGGAAGTGATATCCTTTGCCTGTATGAGTATGGAGGCGTGGGATCAATTGTCAGAAAATCAAAAAAACGGTGTAAATAAAGCCGTAGATGAATACGCGAGGTGGATCGAGGAGGCGGCGAACGCGTTCCGGACCGAATACGAACAAAAATTGGTGGATAACGGAAATGAAATATACGCGCTTACGGACGCGGAGGGCAAGGCTTTTGTCGATCCGGCGCTTGAGATCGGGATTCCGAGCGCCATCGAATCCGGCGGAGAAAATGCGGAAAAACTCGCGGACCTCTGTGAGAAGCTGAGGGATTATGCCGACAACAATCCGTATGAACCCGGAAAGATACCAAGTTTTGATTGGTTGAAATAATTCGCGGACCCAATATCTCGGTCCAAACCGGCATAGCCGGGCGTCCCAATCCCACAGAAACCGGTCCCGTGAAGTTGTGTGTTGTGGGGGCGCCCGGCCTTTTCGCGTTCGCGAATTCAGACTTCGGATTCCAAAACGGCATAAGGCCGCCTTACATATTGAATTGCGAAAAAAAAACAATTATCATGAGGTCAAAGCACTCTGTTTTGCTCTTTTGCTCTCGAAGGCCGGCGCGTAATGCAGAAGGAGACAACATGGAAGACAGTATCGATGTTTTTTCTGCGGAGTTCTTTCGTCTTGACGGTAAAGTCGCCGTCGTCACAGGGGGGAATACCAATCTCGGCATGGCCTATGCGACCGCGCTTGCACGAATGGGCGCGGATATCTTTCTACCTCATTTCGAGGAGGACGTCTCCGATGTGCGGGCGGTCGTTGAACGGGCGGGCCGCAGGATTTCATTCCTGCGGGGAGATCTGACCGACGGCGCATACAGGAATGAGGTGGTGGAAACATGCATGGAGATCTACGGGCGCGTTGACATTTTGATCAACAACACTTCGGAGAACTTTGCGAAACGATGGTTGCGGCGGGCGTCGAGTTTTTCTTCGCGCCGAAAGAACGGCAACCGGGATCGGGCAACCACCGGGTTTTCTTAAAGGATCCCGACGGTATCATGATCGAGTTGTGGGACTGAAAGCGGCGGAAACAATCACATTGCGGACAAGGAGGAGAGGGATGATTTCTTATCATAAGCAAGTGGCGCCATTTTTGTTCGGCGCGGGCGCGGTCGGGCAACTTTACGAGAAATTGAAGGAATTGGGGGCGACGAAGGCGTTGATCTGTACCGACAAGGGTGTGATGGCCGCCGGCGTAGTGGATCAGGCGATCGCGTCCTTGAAGGAAAACGACTTTCCGTATGTCATCTTCGACGCCTGCCTGCCCGACGCGCCCGACACGAGCTTTTACGGCGCCGCAGATCTCGCGCGCAGAGAAGGTGCGGACGCGATCGTCGCGGTCGGCGGGGGCAGTGACATGGATACGGCAAAGGTCGCGTCCCTTCTGATCAAGGAGCGCGTCGAGTTGGATGTCTTGCTTCCTCCCGGGCCTCCGGGACCGCCCACGAAGCCGGACGTATCGCTCGTCATGATCCCCACCACCTGCGGCACGGGCAGTGAGGAGACGGCGGTCGGCGTGGTGTCGAAATCCGCGACGGGCGCCAAATTCGGCAAATTTATCACGGGCATGGACCTTTCGATCGTCGATCCCGAATTGACCCTGGGGTTGCCTCCCGGTCTGACCGCTTCGACCGGCATGGATGTGGTGGCGCATGTCTGCGAGGCATATACGACCTTGGAGCGGAAAAACCCCGTCTCCGATCAGCGCGCCCTGTGCGTGATCAACCTTGTCAAAAAGTGGCTTCCGATCGCAGTAAAAGATGGGGGCAATTTGGAGGCCCGCACGAATATGAGCTTGGCCTGCGTGATCACGGGCATGTGCTTCAACGATTCCATGACCAATTACGCGCATGGGATCGCGCACGCCTTTGGCACGAAGAGCCATTTGGCGCACAGTTTGGGGTGCGCCTTGGCGGAACCTCCGGCCCTTGAGGCGCTTGCGATGGGGATTCCCGATCTGATCCGGGATCTCGGCAAACAATTCGACGCGGAGATCCCGGAGTCGGCTTCTCCCGAGGAGATCGGAAAGATAACGGGGGACAGGCTCAGGGCGTTTATGAAGGAGATAGGGATTCCCTCCCTCAAGGCTCTCGGATTTTCGCGGGAAAGCGTCATGGCGCATTTGGACGGCGTGCTCGTTGAGCCGCAGGTGTGGCTGGCGCCCATCGAGGTTACGGCGGAAATCGCTGAAAAAACGCTTGCCTCCATGTATGACGATTATCAATAAAGGTTAATAATTAACGCTCAAATCAACGTATAGGATGTGCGCTTTGGATGTGAGGTCGCTTCGCAACCCGGCTCGAGGTTCCACTTCGCAACCAATGGCGTGACCGCCGAGTAGTTACCAATACGGACGGAGATGTGAGAGATGCGTGAACGTGAGAGAATCGTTATCACCGCCATTGCGCGAACGCCCTTGGACAGCCAAAAGGGACAAGAGTTTCGTGAAATGAGCATTCCCGAACTGGCCGTGATCCCTGTGAAGTCCGTCCTTGCGCGATCCGGACTCGGAGAAAGCGACGTGGACGGCCTGATCATGGGGCAAATGTCCCAGGGAACGGGCGAGGCGGGGAATTTGGCCCGTCATGTGGCGCTGAAAGCCGGCTTGGATGTCACGACGGCGCTCGGCTATACGGTGAACCGTATATGCGGCTCCGGTTTTCAGGCGGTGGCCTGCGCCATGATGGAACTGTGGGCGAACGAAGGGGATGTCTATATCGCGGCCGGCTGTGAGATGGACAGTCACCGGTTGGTCTCGCTTCCCCTGAACTTTTCTTGGGTGGGGATCCCGCGCGGCGGCGCGTTGCTCGGCGGATCCGAATACGACGGGGATCTCTGCTATCCGAGCGAACGGTTTGGGAAAAAATGGGTGGCGGACGACGGGACGGCGGTCCCGCTGTACGGACCGGCCTTTACCGTGGAAAAGGCCGCCAAGATCTACGGGGTGACGCGGGAAGAGGCCGACCGATTCGCTTATGACAGCCAAATGAAGATGAAACGGGCGCAAGATGAAAACCGGTTCGAGGATGAGATCGTCCCCATTGCGTATCCCTCCACGGATAAACGGGGAAAGACGGAGTCGGTCCGGTGCGATCGGGATCTGCATCCGAAACCCTTTACCACGCCGGAAGGACTCCAAAAATTATCCCCCGCCTTTGTGCCGGGCGGCGTCGTCACGGCCGGAAACGCCTCCGGCGCCGTCGACGGCGCGGCGGCAATCGTTCTCATGAAGGAGGACGAGGCGCGAAGACGCAATCTGCATCCGATCGCCTACCTGAACGCCTTTGCGTTCGGAGGCGTGGACCCGACGGTCATGGGGACCGGACCCGTCCCGGCGATCCAAAAGCTGTTCGACAAGACAGGCGTCGGGTTTGATGATGTCGATGTCTTCGAGATCAACGAGGCGTTTTGCGCGCAGGTCGTCTGTTGCATGAAAATGTTCGGCTTCGGTTTCGAGAGCGATTTTTATCGAAAGTTAAATCCGAACGGCGGCGCGACGGCCATCGGGCATCCCGAGGGTTGCACGGGTGTACGGTTGACCATGACCGTCGCCGAGGAACTTCGAAGGACGGGCAAGCGGTACGGCGTCGCTTCCGCCTGTATCGGCGGCGGACAGGGCGCGGCGATCTTGGTGGAAAACGCAGACTAAAGGAGGGTGATGTATGCCGATGTATGACAAGACCGTAACGGCCGACGAGGCGGCGGCAAAAATACCCGATCGCGCGTTTGTTGCGGTGGGCGGGGTGAATACGGCGGGTACGCCGATGGAAGTGATCGACGCGATCGTGGATCGATACAAGAAGGAAGGACATCCGAGCAAGATCGATATCACAAATTCGGGCAACAACTGGTACACAAAACAATTCGCGGTCGAGGGTCTGCTCGGGGTATATTACGCGGGCTTCCCTTCGATGGATTACAAGAGCGCGGACGGCGGTTTTACGGACAACAATAAGATCCCCGTATTCCACTTTACGCAGGGGATCGGAACGCAACTGTACCTCGCGCAGGCCGCTAAGACGCCCTATCTGACCAAGGTGGGGATTGACACCTATATCGATCCGCGTATCGACGGGGCCTGCGCGAACGAAAAAGCAAAAGAATTCGCGGACAAGCATCCCATTGTCAAAATTGTCGAGATCGACGGCGAGGAGTATCTGCATTTCGATCTTCCCCCGATCACGGTCGCCTTGATCCGTGCGACAACCGCCGATACGGACGGCAATCTGACGGACAGGGAGGAGTCGATCAAAAATGAGATCCTTCCCATGGCGATGGCCGCGCACAACAACGGCGGCATCGTCATCGCGCAGGTGAACCATATCGTGGAGCCGGGCCAGATCCACGCGGCGGAGGTGAAGGTCCCGGGCATGTTGGTCGATTATGTCGTGCAGTGTACGGATCAAAAGCGATGGGCGCCGCAGAATTTGGCGATGGTGCTCGGTGGCGCGACGGAATACAATCCGGGACTTACGGGCTATTGCAATGTGGCGCGGGCCCGGATTCCGTTTGATGCATGGACGCCGAGCGGGACAAAGGTGATGATGGCCCGA
>JAISGB010000108.1 GCA_031263335.1 Eubacteriales Family XIII. Incertae Sedis bacterium | reverse complement strand
CTTACATCAATCACTATCGCGTAATCACACAACAGAACAGTCGATCCCAAAACAGGTGAAATGCCGATGGTTCAACATCTGTCGGCATTTCGCCTGTTTTAAACTGTAAAAGTCGGGTTCCGCTCCGCGAAATTTTATCTTTGTGAACCTTTGTTCTTTTCTTTCTTTGTGATATAATGGTACGCGAACGCCGATCGGCGGGAAACGGTTTACAGTTCAAAGGTTAAATCAAAAATAGCGCGGCCGCTGTGTCGGCACATGCAAAGCTGCGCAAGCGGGGAGGCAACTTGGCTAAGGATCTATTCGTAAAAGGCGCCAATGAACACAATCTGAAGAATATAGACGTTCGCATTCCAAGGGACAAATTCGTGGTGCTGACGGGGCTGTCGGGTTCGGGCAAGTCGTCCCTCGCCTTCGATACCATATACGCGGAAGGGCAGAGACGGTATGTGGAGAGCCTGTCCGCTTATGCGCGGCAATTCCTCGGCCGGATGGAAAAGCCCGATGTGGATTACATCGAAGGGCTGTCCCCGGCGATCTCCATCGACCAGAAGACCACGGGCCGCAATCCTCGGTCGACCGTGGGTACGGTAACGGAAATACACGACTATCTGCGGCTGATGTACGCGCGGATCGGCGTACCGCACTGTCCCGTCTGCGGCAGGGAGATCTCGGGCCAGACGGTCGATCAGATCGTCGATTATTTCATGGCCTTGCCCGAGGGCAGCCGCGTGACCTTGCTCGCGCCCGTGGTGCGTCAACGGAAGGGGACGCACGAGAAGGTGTTGGAGACCATTCGGAAGGAAGGCTTTGCCCGGGTCAGGGTGGACGGCGTGATCAACCGCTTGGACGAGGACGAGATAAAACTCGCGAAGACCTACAAGCATACGATAGAGATCGTCATCGATCGCATCGCCGTAAAACCCGGCGTCGAAGGGCGGTTTGCGGAATCCGTGGAGACGACGTTGCTCCATGGGGACGGGTTGGTCGTGGCGCATATACAATACGGGGCCGCGCCGAAATCCTCGAAAACCGACCGCGATGAGGAAGAGAAGATCCTGTCCGTGAAACTCTCCTGCCCGGATTGCGGCGTCAGCGTCGAGGAATTGGAACCGCGCATGTTTTCCTTCAACAATCCCTACGGCGCCTGCCCCACCTGCAACGGCTTGGGCTACATTCAGCGCATCGATCCGAGCCTCATCATCACGGAGCCGCACAAGAGCATCCCGGGCGGGGCGCTGTCCGGCGTCTTTGCCAACATGGAGTTCTCGGGATTTTACCGCCAGATGATCGACGAATTGGCGCGGGAGCACGGCGTTGATATTCACCGGCCGTGGGAGGAACTGCCGAAGAAATTTTGCAAGGAAGTCCTGTACGGCACGGGTGAGCGACATTTGAAATACACGTACAAAAGCCGAAATACGGGGCGTGTGACGCAGATGGATCACACATTCGAGGGAATGCTTGCCAATTTGGAGCGGCGTTACCGCGAGACGACCTCCGATTACATCAAGGAAAAGATGGAGCAGTACATGAGCTTGGAACCGTGCGAAGTCTGCGACGGGAAGCGGCTCAAGCCGGAGGTTCTGGCTGTTACCGTGAGCGGGAAGAACATCGCGGAGTTGTCCGATATGTCCGTGCGGGACGCCTTGGCATTCGTGAATGACATGCGGCTCAGCGATCGCGACGCGGCGATCGCCACCCAGATTCTCAAGGAGATTCGGGAACGCTTTTCCTTTCTCGTGAATGTGGGGTTGGATTATTTGACGCTTTCCCGCAGCGCGGGTACGCTTTCGGGCGGCGAATCGCAACGGATCCGCTTGGCGACGCAGATCGGTTCTTCCTTGGTCGGCGTCATGTACATCCTCGACGAACCCAGCATAGGGTTGCATCAACGCGATAACGCGAAACTGCTGAAAACCCTGCGCAGCCTGACGGATCTGGGCAACACCCTGATCGTCGTGGAGCATGATGAGGAAACCATGTACGCGGCCGACCATATCGTGGATATCGGCCCGGGGGCCGGAGTTCACGGCGGTTATGTCGTGGCCGAGGGTACCGCGGAGGATATCAAGCGAAACAAGGGATCCATCACGGGGCAATATCTGACCGGCGCGAAGCGGATCGAGGTTCCCGGGGAACGGCGTCCGGGCAACGGCAATGCGATCCGCGTGATCGGGGCTGCGGAGAACAATTTGAAGCGCATAGACGCGGTGTTCCCGCTGGGGCGGTTCGTGTGCGTCACGGGCGTCTCCGGATCCGGCAAGAGCAGTCTCGTGAACGAGATTCTCTACAAGGCGTTGGCCCAACGGGTCAACAGGGCAAAGGTGAAACCCGGCAAATACGAGAACATCGAGGGGTTGGAGCATATCGACAAGGTGATCGATATCGACCAATCGCCCATCGGCAGGACGCCGCGCTCCAATCCCGCCACGTATACCGGCGTCTTTACGCCCATACGCGATCTGTTCGCCCAACTGCCCGAGGCCAAGATGCGCGGATACGAAAAGGGCCGGTTCAGCTTCAATGTAAAGGGCGGCAGGTGTGAAGCCTGCAGCGGGGACGGCATCATCAAGATAGAGATGCACTTCCTGCCCGATGTGTACGTCCCCTGCGAGGTATGCAAAGGGAAGCGATACAACCGGGAGACATTGGAGGTCAAATACAAAGGAAACAATATCTATGACGTCTTGGAGATGACCGTGTCGGAATCGTTGGAATTTTTCAGGAACATCCCGACGATCATGAGACAGTTGGAAACGCTTGAGGAGGTGGGACTCGGCTATATCAAACTGGGACAACCGTCCACGCAACTGTCCGGCGGCGAGGCGCAACGCGTGAAATTGGCGACGGAACTGTCCAAACGCAGCACCGGCCGAACCATGTATATCCTCGACGAACCCACCACGGGACTGCATTTTGCCGATGTGGACAAGCTCGTCTTGGTGTTGGATCAATTGGTCGACGCGGGCAATACCGTCGTCGTCATCGAACACAACCTCGACATCATCAAACGGGCGGATCACATCATCGATCTGGGGCCCGAAGGCGGCGACAAGGGCGGGACGATCATCGGCACGGGTACGCCCGAAGAACTCACGAAAAATAAGAAATCCTATACGGGGGAATTCCTGAAGCACGTACTGTGACCGCCCAAAATTTTAAATCGTAACTGCTCGACGGACGCAAAACCGGCGTTGTCCGTCAAACAGTCACATTGTCGCGGGCAAAAACTGTCTGAACGCGGCCGGCAGAGCATAAATTTCCGCAAGTTCTTCCGCGCTCGCCCATGTGAACCGTGTCGATGGTTGCGAACATTCGATGTAATACCCCGTCATATTCCATTTGATATGCGTGAAGATGTGTGTGCGTCGCACGGACTTCGTCACGGATACGGGTTTCGCGCCCCACAAGGCCGCGAGATCGACGACGGCCTGCGCGCGTGATGTCTCGTCTTCCGACATTTCGTCGTCGGTTTTACCCTGCGACGAAGCGGACGCGTTGGGCAACTCCGCCGGGGGCATTGATCGCGCGTCGTTCTGTCCGGGTCGAACGGATCCCTTTGCAAACGTGTCCCGCACATTCGGAAGCTCCCACATGCCCGCCAACAGGCCACGGTTCGGGCGGCGGCGGATCGCGACGCTTCCGTCGCACGACAGAATCAATACCGCAATACCCTCCTCCCGCTTGGCCTTTTTCTCCCTGCGCGCGGGGACCGAAGAGACGGTTCCGTTCCGCGACGCCTTGCACAGCGTGTGCAGGGGACAGACCGAACAGGCGGGCAAACCCGCCGGCGCGCAGAGGGTCGCGCCCAATTCCATCAGGCTTTGCGTGAACGCGCCGGGGCGATCCTGCGGATAGATATCCGCGAGGGCGTCGGCGACGCGATGCTTTGTCCGCGTGTCGTCGATCGGCTCGCGGATATCCAAGAGCCGCGTTACGACGCGCAACACATTGCCGTCCACGGCGGGCGTCGGCAGATCGAAGCAGATGGACGCGATGGCCGCCGCAGTGTATGAGCCGACCCCCGGAAGTTTCAACAGCGCGTCGAGCCGTTGCGGAAAAGCCCCGCCGCAATCATGCACGATGATTTGAGCGGTCTTTTTTAGGTTGCGCGCGCGGCTGTAGTACCCGAGTCCTTCCCACAGTTTCATCAAGCGTTCATCCGGCGCCTTCGCCAACGCCTCGATCGTCGGCAGTTCACGCAGGAACCGCAGATAGTAGGGGATGACGGCGGCGGCGCGGGTCTGCTGCAACATGATCTCCGAAAGCCACACATGATAAGGCGCGCGATCCGCCCGCCAAGGCAGATCGCGCGCGTTCGCGTCATACCACGCGATGAGCAACGCGGGCAGGGACGCATCGATTCGGTCTTTCCGCATTTCAGGCAAATGATCTTCTCCATACGCCATACGCCATACGCCGGGACGGCGCCGGATGAGCCGGCTCAAGGTTCGGATGATCTTTTGTGGTAAGTTCCCGTAAGGGTACTGTCATATCAATAAGTCAGTGCGCTTCTTTGTTCGTACGTCCGATCTCATCCAACCCGCGAAACATGCGTGTGAGCGGGAAGTCTATCCCGAACAGTTTGAGCGCGTTCCCGCCGACGATGAGATTGATGTCGTCCTGCGAGATGTCGAGCTGTTCGATCTGGCGTAGGCTCCAACCGAACACATCGCACTGATGCCGTATGATGCCGTCTTTGTGTACCTGCATACCAAAACTCTGCGGTTCGTTGCCGATGCGCGTCTGCGTCGGGATGGACGCGCCCCAATCCGTACCCCAGATCAGTTTTTCGGGGCCGACGTTCGGGTATTTCAACGCGCGATAATACAGATCCGTCCAATAAAGCCCCGTTTCCAGATAGACGTTGTTGAAATTGGAGGCGGTCGAGATGCACTCGTCGACGAGCGATGTCATGTAGCCTCCCTGCATCCCGCCGTGGTCGAATATGATCGGGACGTCGGGGTATTCCGCCGCAAGATCGCTCACCCAATAGGGGTGCTGGTTTTCCGGCCAACGCGTATAGGAGAAGGGATAGCCTCCCGGGCTTCCGGTGTGGATGGTGACGGGGATCTTGTACTTTCGCCCGACATCCATCGTCATGCGCAACTCGTCCATGCGCTCGGAGTGATCGTAGGTCTTGCGGATCAGCCCGTGCAGGCTGTCGGGACGGCTGGCCGGCCCTTCCCCGAGACCGATGAACTTGCCGGTGGCGCAGAGATCGTCGAGTTCTTGGATGG
>JAISGB010000105.1 GCA_031263335.1 Eubacteriales Family XIII. Incertae Sedis bacterium | reverse complement strand
CGGAATGAAAAGCGACGCTACGCAGATCGAAGGCGTCTGCGTGATAGACGCGCGGCCCGGGGCGAACATCGTGTCGGGGACGCGGGTCGGCAACGGACTTGAACTGTTCGAGGGCATCGCGAACAATACCATAGAGGACTCATTCCGTCATTTGGACGTCCGCGCGGGCGACGCCTTCCTCATTCCCCCCGGCGCCCCTCATTCGTTGGGCGACGGCATCCTCGCGTATTCCATCACCTCGCCCCTCTTGGAGACATCGGGCGTATACGACTGGGGTAGGTACGGCGAGCTGAACATCGACAAGGCGCTCGACTCGTTCCGTTACGATTATTCCATCTCCCTGTGCGCGCGCGAGCGGAAGGACGAGAGCCGGGAGGTTCTCATCGAGAGCGAACTGTTTCGGTTGGAACGCGTGGACGCCACCGTGCCGGTGGAGGAGTATACGGATCGATATTTTTGCGCCTATACCGCGCTCACGCAGGGGCGGATCCGGTATACGGAGCGCACGCGCAACTTTGCGGCGGGAGATACTTTCCTCATGCCTGCGGGGTTTGGGGACTATACCATCCTCGACGGAGTATTGTTAAAAGCGCAACCGGAGTCAAATCCGTGTTGAAACCCGGACTCTGTCAAAACTATCGCGACCATCAAGCAGTGTTGATTAAAATCAGATGATGCGTACGGAAATGATGCCTTCGAAGCGGAAGGCATTTTTTATGTTCTCCGCGTCGACGTCTCCGTCCACATCGATGACGGTGTAGGCGTTGTCTCCCTTGCTCTTGTTGATCAGCTTGCTGATGTTGAGGTTCATCTCCGCGAGGACGCCCGTGAGCTTGCCGAGCATGGACGGGATGTTCTTGTTCAGGACGCAGACGCGCGTCGCCGTGATCTTGGGACCCGGCGTACAGGTCGGGAAGTTGACGGAATTCTCGATGACGCCTTGTTCCAGATAGTTCATCACCTGTTCCACGGCCATGATCGCGCAGTTCTCCTCGGATTCGCGCGTGGAAGCGCCGAGGTGCGGAATGAGCAGGGCGTTCTCCGTACCGAGCAGGGCGTCGGTCGGGAAGTCCGTGACGTACAGCCGCAACTTCCGCTCGTCTAAGGCGCGCTTCACGTCCTCCGCGTTGACCAAGGAGTCCCGCGCGAAATTCAGCAGGACGGCCTTGTTCTTCATGGCGTCCAACAGCTTGTATGAGAACATCCCCTTGGTTTGCTCGGTGGCCGGCACGTGGATGGTCACAAAGTCGCAATGCGGGAGCAGGGATTCCAAGGAGTCGTAGATCTTGACGGAAGGGGACAGGTCATGGGCGTTTTGGACGGAGATGTAGGGGTCGTAACCCACCACCTTCATGCCCAACCCCTTTGCGGCGTTCGCCACCATGACGCCGATATAGCCCAATCCGATGACGGCCAACCGCTTCCCCGCGATCTCCTCACCCGCGAACTTGGACTTCTGCTTCTCCACGATCGCCGCCGCGTCCTTCTTCAAAGTCTTTGTCCACTCGAGCGCGTCGATGATGTTGCGCGACGCCATGAAGAGCGCCGTGAGCACCAACTCCTTGACGGCATTGGCGTTGGCGCCGGGGGTGTTGAACACGACGACGCCCGCCTCGGAGCATCTGTCCACGGGGATGTTGTTGACGCCCGCCCCGGCCCGCGCGATGGCGAGCAACTCCTGTGAAAATTCCATTTCTCGCAGGTCCTGACTGCGCACCAAGATCGCCTCGGATCGTTCGGGCGCGTTCGTCAGCTCATACTGTTCCGTCAAGAGGTTCAGCCCTTTGGGGGATATCCTGTTCAGCGTCGCGATTTTGTACATATGGGGTATTCTCCGTTTCCTATGTTCTCCGGTCGTCACGCAACGCTTGCAATAAAGCCGGTCACGACCGTTGCGCAGTCACAATTTTTCGCAGTGAGACGATTATATCACTTTCTGTTATCTATAGAAAGAAGATGTGATATAATTAAACACAAGACTACAGAGTCACATTGAGGGGTTGCATGAAATATTTGATATTGGTCCCGGACGGCTCCGCCGACAGACCGGGCGCGGGAGAGGACGGAAGGACGCCGATGGAAGCGGCGCGCATGCCGCATATAAACGGGCTTGCGGCGCGCGGCGAGGTGGGAGCGGTCAGGACCATCCCCGCCGGTATCCCGCCGGGCAGCGACGCCGCGAACCTCGCGGTCATGGGCTATGACCCGCGCAAGGACCTGACCGGGCGCTCCCCGCTCGAAGCGGTGAGCATGGGCATCGAGTTGGATGACGCGGACATTGCGTTCCGCGCAAACCTCGTGACATTGCGCGGCGAGGAAGGCGCGGCCTATGAGGATCTGCGCATCGTGGATCACAGCGCGGGGGATATCACGAGCGACGAGGCGAAGACGCTCATCGAATGCCTCGACGCGCGGATCGGCTCCGGCGACCCTCGGAACGGCGGGCGCGTCGTCCTCTATCCCGGTTTCAGCTATCGTCACGCGTTTGTCGTCACGGACGGCGCGCCGACGCCCTCGGGCCTCGGGAACGTGTCTGAGGAGGCGGACGGCTATAGGCTCACGCCGCCCCATGACGTGTTGGAGCAACGGATCGGGGACCATCTGCCCGCGGGCGACGGCAGCGCGTTTCTCGGGCGACTGATGCGGGAAAGCTACGGCCTGTTGCGCGATCATCCCGTGAACCGCGATCGGGCGCGCAGGGGTCTGAACCCCGCGAACTCCTTGTGGATATGGGGACAGGGGCGACGGCCCTCCTTGAGATCCTTCCGTTCGAAGTTCGGCATAGACGGGAGCGTCGTCTCCGCGGTGGATCTGATCAAGGGCATCGGCATCTGCGCCGGACTCGAGGCCGTCGACGTGGAGGGCGCCACCGGCACCTTGGATACGAATTTCCTCGGCAAGGCGGCAAAAGCGGTCGAAGCCTTCCGGTCGGGCAAGGATTTTGTCTATCTGCACGTCGAGGCGCCGGACGAGTGTTCCCATCAGGGCGATCGCGCGGGCAAGGTGCGCGCCTTGGAGCGGATCGACCGGGACGTCATGGGGCCGATCCTCGCGTATTTGGAGACGAGCGGGGAGGACTATCGTGTACTCGTC
>JAISGB010000098.1 GCA_031263335.1 Eubacteriales Family XIII. Incertae Sedis bacterium | reverse complement strand
TCGTAGGTCTCCAACTCCACGACCCCCGTCACCTCGATCCATTCATCCTGCACAGGGAACGACCCGTCATACTTAAATACAAAACCCGCCACGCCGTCGTTGCCGCAACATCCCGGTCCGTTGCGGTATACGGCGTGGGACGTCTCGCCCTTGTACTCGTCGAAGTATTCGTCGTAGATCCCCTCCAAGCGGACGACATCGCCCTCATAGGACTGTGGATTGTAATAGATGTCGTTGCACTGTTGGATGAAGAATTTCTCCCCGATCTCAAATACCTCGGCCTTGTCGCCCGCGTCGGCCTTTTCCCCCGTCTCGGACGCCGCCCCGTCGGATGCGGCCTTTGCGTCCGCGGTCTTCCCGTCGGCAATGCTCGCCGTCTCGCCGCCGCAACCGGACAGAAGCATCGCAAAGAGCAACATGGCCGCGCACAGTACGCTCAATATCCGATTTCGCACCTGTTTCATTTCCTCACCTCCCAAAAGATGTAACCTTAAGCCGCCTCGTCGGAGCTTTTATCCTCTGCGGTTCCGAGAAGCACGCGCCCTCGCGCGAAGCCGATCAGCGCGAACAGGCAGAACGCCGCGAGGTTCGCGATGACGATGCTTGCCCCCGCCGGCGTGTCTAAGACGAAGGAGACGACCAAACCGACAAAGAAGCACAGGACGGACAGGATCGCGGAACAGATCACCACCCGCTTAAAACTGCCGAATATGCGCATCGACGACAGGGACGGAAAGATGATCAGGCTCGATATGAGCATCGCGCCCATCATGCGCATACCGACCACGATGATTAAGGCCGTCAGAAAGGCGATCAGCATGTTGTACAGTCCCGTTCGCGTGCCGGTCGCTCCCGCGAACTGCTCGTCGAAGGTGACGGCGAATATCTTGTTGTAGAACAGGATATAGAGGACCAACACCACGCCGGCCACGATCACGCTCACATACAGATCACCCTGCTTCATCGCGAGAATGCTGCCGAACATATAGTTGCATACGTCGGCGTTCAACCCCGTCGTCAGGGATATGACGATCACGCCGATGGCCAAAGCGCTGCTCGAAATGAGCGCAATCGCGGCGTCCCCTTTGATCTTGCTGTTCTCGCTGATCCGCAGGAGCAGGAAGGCGGCCAACAAGACCAAGGGGATGGATACCTGTAGAGGCGCCAAGCCCAAGGACATGGCGATCGCCAAGGTGCCGAAGCCCACATGGGACAGGCCGTCGCCGATCATGGAATAGCGCTTCAACACCAAACTGACGCCCAAGAGCGCCGCGCACAGCGCCACGAGGATGCCCACGATCATCGCCCGCAGGATGAAATCATAGGAAAACAGTTCCCGGAACAGATCAAACATGGAACACCTCCGTTCCCGCCCGATCGGCAAGCGGATCGACGGCAACGCCCCGTTTCGCATTCAAGAGCGTTCTCCCGGCCTCCGACTTGAGGTAATCCGACACGGTCCCGAAAAACAGCGGGGCGGTTTTCATATGCAATATCTTGTTGCCATAGTGAACCGCACTCTCCACATCGTGGGAGATCATGACGACGGCGACGCCCCGCGCGTTCAGATCGGAGAGAATGCCGTAGAACTCGGCGGTCATCAGGGGATCCAGCCCCGTGACCGGTTCATCGAGGAACAATATCTTCTCCGCCGCACAGAGCGCCCGTGCGAGCAACACGCGTTGCTGTTGCCCGCCGGACAATTCCCTGTAGGATTTGGCGGCGAGACGCGATGCGCCGAGCAACCCGAGGTTTTCTCTTGCCGCCTCCTTATCCCTGCCCGAATAGAAGGGCATGATCCCGTGCCGCCCCATGCGTCCGGACAAGACCACCTCCATGACGTTGGCGGGGAAATCCTTCCGGACGACCGTCCGCTGCGCCAGATACCCGATCTCATTCCTTCCGAAGCCGTCGTACCGCACACGGCCGTCATGCAGGGGAACCAACCCCAACAGCGCCTTCATCAAGGTGGATTTTCCCGATCCGTTCTCCCCGACGATGCACAGGTAATCCCCCGCGTCTATCTCAAACCCGACATCGCGGACGGCGTATTTCGCCTCATATTTTACCGTTACCCGCTCGCAGGAAAGCGCCTTTCCCATATTCCCGAAAACCCTTTCTCCAATCCCTCACGCCCCGTCGACGATCGCCGCAGGCAATCAATACAGCCCTTTTCTCAAACTCTCCGCGTTGCGCGCCATCAGTTCGACATAGGTGACGCCGTTGTCAAAATCCTCCTTCGTGACGTTTTCGCCCGAATTGAGCTGAAGCATCTCGGCGCCCGATTGTTCGCATATCACATCGGCTACGTTCTTGTTGCTCAACTCCACGTGGAAGACATAGGGGATCCCCTCATCCTTGACGGTATTCACGAGATGGGCGATGGTCTTGGGTCCGGCGTCGGTCTGATCGCTGCAACCGACGAAGGCCGCCGCGTAGTCCAAGCCGTATTGATCGACAAAGTAGCGGAACGGGAATCGGTCGGCGACGATGATCTTCCGGCGCGCCCCGCCGTCTATGATGCCCTCAAGCTCCGTATCGACCCGCTCCAATTCCGCCTTGTATGCCTTCGCGTTGTCCCTGTAGAACTCCTCGTTGGCGCTGTCTTGCGCGCACATCGCGTCCGCAATCGCGTCGACGAGCACGATCGCGTTCTTGGGGGACACCCAAATATGTTCGTCATACTCCGTTTCTTCCTCGCCTTCCGCACCTTCCTCGTCCTCTTCCTCCTCGGGTTCCATGCCTTCCTTCAGTTCTTCCTCGACGCCGGTCACGTAATCCATCAGACGGATCACCTTGGTTTTCGAGGAATCCATTGATTCGAGGATATCGTCCACCCATTCGTCGCTCTCTCCGCCGATATACAGAAAGACGTCGGCGTTCTCCATCGCGATGATGTCCGATGGGGCCGGATCGAAGTTGTGTACGCCCGAGCCGGGATCGATCAGCATCGTGACCTCCGCCCTATCCCCGCCGATGGCCTTCGCGAAATCGTACTCCGGGAATATGGTGGCGACCACGCTGAGTCCGTCCGGGTTTTCGGCGTCGGAACGCGCCGCGGCTTTGTCCTGCGCCGATCCGCAGGCCGCAAGCAAGATCGCAAGGCAAAGACAGAGGACGGCAAGCAACGCAATGCGGTATACCGCGGTTTGCCGCTCCGCGATCCCCCTTCGTGTACTCCTATTTTCCATATCAAAATCTCCCGCCGCATCATGACGGCTGAACAGACCGGATTCCAAACAGTTATCGGATAAAATCAAAACAAAGCGATTTCAAATGTTCAGTCGGACACCTTGGGAGACCGGAGTGCGCCGATCCATACGGTTCGGATCCGCAAAAAAACGAAGACGCCCGCCCCGGAACGCGGCGAACGCACACAGGCTCGCGCACAGCGCAAAGGCAAGCGAAACGGTCTTGAGTACCGTCAGACAGTTTTCGATCTTTACACAGGTTGAACACGGTTGCGGACCAAATCCGTGATGGACGTGGGTCGCCATGAGCAAAACGGAAGCAAACAGCACCGCGACGATACACAGCGCGACCGCTATCGCCACGATCCGCCTCGCCTTACGGCCCGCCATAATGTTCTGAACAGTTACAAACATCCGTCCCGCTTTCCGTCGTCCAACAACCTGAACCTATTATACATCGTCCCGGACGAGGAGACAAGGGGGTTGTCCGTTGCGGCTTCATGATTGCGCTCATTGCGGCAACTTCAGGGAGCGTGATTGTGAAAATCGGGACAATACAAATTGGTTTTTGTTCCGAAACATGATATGCTGTCAAATGTGAGAGGAGTGATTGCTTTGAGCGAAAACTGTACGACCGCTGTTCATTGGCTGAAATGGCAAAACGACATCATCGGCACGATTGACGCCGCCGGCGCCGTTCGATTCATCCAACCCAAATTCAACGAGGTCGTGGCGATCTATACGCACGGCGCGTCCGCTTGGTCGCCGGAACAGTTTGCCGAATTCCTTTCGGAGCGCACGGTCAGCCGTGACAGGCGCGACATTGAGCGGATATTGTTCCGTTGCGGCCTTTCTCGGTACGACGTGTTGCAGATCGCCGAGATCACGCGAGGAATTCATCCCAAGGACTTGCTTTGGGTGGCGCACCGAGAAGATGAGCGGTTGGAGACCGTCATTACCGATGTGTTTAATTCCGTTTTTCGCCAACGAGCGGACTTGGTGGGCGACAGCGTCGACACGCCGGAAGGATACAACATTAAACGGTACGGCGTTTACAATGGTCAATACGGCATCCATAAACGTCGCATCAGCCCGCCAATCACCGACGCGGAATCGGAAGTTGCGGTATATCTGTTGGCTCAAAAATTAGGCGTACCCTGTTGTCCGGCATATCGCGTGGACAAAGATACGGTTTTTTCCGCATTTCTCTACGATTTTTCAACAGAATACCTTGTTCACTTCCGGCGTCTGTTCGCAGGGGCGCGTTCCGATAATGAGTATCGGAACCTCATCGCCGTGCGCCCGCAGTACACGGATGATATTGCCCGCATGGTTCTGTTGGACTTCATCACGCGCCAAGACGACCGACACCTTTCCAATATCGCCATAAAGATAACCGGACAAGGCGAGTCGTTCTATCCGCTCTATGACAATGGGCGCAGCCTGTTTTACGAGGATACGGAGGAGACGGTCAAGTTGGCTGTCTCCGACCCGAAAATCCATGCCACCACATTCGGTTTTGCCTGCTCTTATTGGGATTACGCGCGCGACATTGTTCGGGAATGCGGGGAAGCGAGCGGGCTTTTGAATCTCGACATCGACGAATCCGAGGTCGCCGCCATCCTGAGAGAGGCGAAGTTCACGGGTTATCGCTTTGACGGCGCACTCGCGTGGATTATGAAGACGATAACCATACTGAAACATTCCTTTACCGTATAGGGTGCGCGGGAGCGGATGTATTTCAGTTAAAACGGTTTTTGTATTCAAAGGAATCACTGCAAAAAGTTAGTGGATGTTACATAAGAACTGTCTACAAAAGAGTTGATATCCCGTATTGATTTTTGTATGAATGTAAATGGTTTCATCATGGCTTCTATTC
>JAISGB010000243.1 GCA_031263335.1 Eubacteriales Family XIII. Incertae Sedis bacterium | reverse complement strand
ATCCGATATCGCCGCGCTTGGTTCTTTCCCGGCGCGTTGCTCGCCGCCGTCGGCGTCTGCGCGAGCCTCGCCTTCTCCGCGTTGGGCCGGCCGAGAATCGCCCTTATCTGCGTCGCCGTGGCCTACGCCGTCCTGATCGTCGCCGTCGGCGTCGGCGCGTTTCTCGCGAAACAGGCGCGCGTCAACCGCCTCCTCTCCCGCGCGGGTATGGCGCTGTTCATTCTCTGCGACATCAATGTGGCGATCTTCAATATCCTGCCGCTCCAAAACTCGTTGCACGGCGTATCCGCCGTCCTCATGTGGGCCTTTTATCTGCCCGCTCAGACCCTGCTCGCCTTGAGCGCGTACGGATTCCGTTCAAAACCTCCCGCCGCGCCCATGTAAGGAACCTTTCCTCGCCGGGATCGCGTTCAATGCGAACATCTGCTTCAACTCCGCAATGGTCGCAACCTTCTTTCGCAGGGATCGCGTTCAATCCCGCGCCTCGTCCTCTCCGTCGATCTCGTACGCTCGAAACATTGCCTCGGCGTATGCCTCCAGATCGAGTCCCGCGCGGTTCGCAAGCTCGACCGCGGCAAATTTATCCGCCCTTGTTGTGGCAGGGGATCGGAACATATATGTGGCAGAGAGGATGCCGGAACAGAGCAGGCCCGCGTCCGTGCGATCGGGCGTCACCTCCCATTCCTTATGCATCTCAAAAATGATGGTCGAGGTTGCGCCCACGGGTTCGCTGCGGAAATATACGGGTGTCTTTGTCTCAAGTCCTCCGAGCGCGTGATGATCGATGATCTCGAGGATGGTCGCGTCCTCGACGCCCTTTGCCGCCTCGGCTTTTGCGTTGTGATCGACAAGGATGACGTTTTTGTTGCGGATGCTCCTGAGATAGGGGAGTGCGCAATTGCCGAACGCATGGAGCGCGTAATATGTTTCGGCATTGAGCGGACCCGCCCGGTAAGCCTTGTACGACGCCGAGGAATCCACCCGGTCCTTCAGGCGCGCGTACACGATCGCGGAGCAGGCGGAATCCGTACTTGGGTGCGTAGAGCCGATGACGACGACCTTTTTCATCTCGCCGCCGTCCCTCGGATCCTCATCGGGAACACCGTGCAGTTCACGGAAAAGCGCGTCGTACGCCGCGTCCGATTCCTCCTTCGTATGAATGTCTCCATACGTTCCATTCGTTTTCAGGTCGTCCTTGCCCATCTCCCATACCTCTCCCCGTCATTTCGGCAACTTCACTCCGCGGGTATCCGCCCGAATATGCCGGTTTCAACTGAAAAATCCTTTGGCCCTCCACCGCGGATATCGCTCCTACTATTAAACCGCTTTTTAGGGGGGAATACAAGCGGAACCCGATCGGAAAGCGATCGCGCGTCCGCTTCACCTGTTCTTCTCGCTGCGCGCGTAGAAGAATGTGCCTACGATCAGGCATATTGTCGTCAAGGCGGCGATCGCGGCGAAATTGATCGCGGGGTTGAACATGACCACGCTGTCGTATTCGGGGGTTCCGGCGTTGACGACCGCCCGCGCCAGATCGAGGCAGTAGGTCATCGGCATGAGCCGCGCGAGCAGCATCAATACGCCGTCCGAGTGGTTGATCGGGATGATCGCGCCGGAGAGGAACATCTGCGGCATCGTGACGAGCATGACCGCCATGTTCGCGGCTTTCTTGCTCTTGATGAAGCCGATCAACATCCTCGCGAGCGCGCCGCCCGACAGGCAGAACAGCGGGGAAAGCGCGAGGATCAAAAGCAGTTTTCCGATCGGCAACGTGATGCCCATGATCAGCCCGACGATCAAGGTCCCCGCCATGCTCACGATCGCGCCGAAGGCGCCGCCCAATATTTTTCCGAGTACGAGTGAATAACGCGATACGGGCGACACGAGCATTTCCTGATTGAAGTCCGTCTCGCGATCCTCGACGAGCGAGGTCATATTCATCGACACCATCATGAACAGCATATTGACGAGCATACCCACGAGCATGAATCCGCCGAAGTCGAAGTTCAGGCCGCCGGCCATATTCTGCATGAGGTTCCCGCCTATCATGCCCATCATGATGAGCGGCATGGTGAGACTCATGATGAGCGTGCTCGGTGATTTGAACAGGAGCGTGATTTCACGCGCCATAACCGTCAGGGTCGTGTTCATCTCTCTGAAAACCCGCGACCTCTTCCGTTCCAAGATCAATTCATTCACGCTACGATACCTCCGTTCAGAAATTCGACATAGGCGTCCTCCAACGACGGCAGGCAGACCTTCGGGGTCGGATCGAAGCGGACGGCGCGTTTCATCTCCCGCGGCGAGGCGCAGATCGCGATCTTGCCGTGATTGATGATGCAGACCTTGTCGACCCTTTCCGCTTCGTCGATGTAGTGCGTCGTGAGGAAAATCGTCGTGCCGTACCGTCTGCGCGTCCCGTCGATGTATTCCCACAGGCTGCGGCGGCTCACCGCGTCGAGTCCCTGCGTGGGTTCATCGAGAAAGAGCACATCGGGCGTGTGGATCAGGCTGCGTATGATCTCCAATTTGCGTTGCATACCGCCGGACAGCTTCTTGATCGGCCGGAACAGCGCGTCCTCGATGCCGACCAATTCCGCCAGTTCCGTGACTTGTTCGCGGTACGCGGCGGGCATCAGCTTGAATGTCGGGCGGTAGCCGCACATGCCGTACAGGCAGGCGTGGAAGCGGATGTTTTCCTCCGCCGTGAGGTTTGGGTCGAGGCTCGGTTGTTGGAAGATGATGCCTATCTTCTCGCGTACCCGCCTCGCCTCCTTTTCCGCATCGAACCCGGCGATTCTCACCTCGCCGGACGTCTTCGAGAGCGTCGTGGTCAGGACGGAGATCGTCGTGGTCTTGCCCGCGCCGTTCGGGCCGAGAAACGCGAAGAATTCTCCCTGTTCCACCGCAAAATCGATGCCTTTGACCGACGGCGCCTTCGCGCCCTTGTACTGCTTGACGAGGCCGTTCACCTCAATGATTGTACTCATAAAACACCTCCGTTTCGTTTGATGACTGTATATTGCCATGATACGGCCTCAAATTAAACGGAGGTTAAATCAAAGGTAAACGGAATGTAAACGCCCGAGGATTTACGGTCATTGCGGGTCGGATCGCCATCTTGACGGATTATCGATCGGCTTCCGCGCGCGGCAGGGTGATCGTGAACGCCGTCCCTCTGCCCGGTCTGCTTTTGACGGATATTCGCCCGCAATGCAGTTCCACGATCCGCTTGGTGAGCGAAAGCCCCAACCCATTGCCGCCGAGGGAACGGTCGCGCGCTTTGTCGGCTTTATAGAATCGCTCGAATATATGCGGCAAGTCCTCTTTGCCTATGCCGACGCCGTCGTCGGTTATCGTCACAATCACGTCCGCCTCGCCGTCTTTCAGCGTGACGGTGATCGCGCCGCCGTCGGCCGTGAATTTTATGGCGTTGTGCAGGAGGTTTACCCACACCTGTGACAGCAGTCCTGCGTCGGCGCGGATTGTGCGCTTGGGCAGGTCGGCTTCCACCGAGAGACGCTTCGTCGCCCATTGCGGCTCCAACGTCAATATGACGTCCGAAAGCTGTTTGTCGAGCCGAAAGTCGGTTTTGGAAAGCGGATCGTTGTCGAGCGACGACAATTTCAACAGATCGTCGCTCAGTCTCGAAAGCCGTTTGCTCTCGGCGCGGATGATCTTCGCGTAACGCAACCGCTCATCTTGTGACAGATCCGGGGTTTGGAGCAGTTCCGCAAACCCGCCGATGCTCGTCAGCGGTGATTGGATCTCGTGCGACACGTTTGAGATGAAATCCTGCCGCATCGTCTCGAGCGTCCCGAGGTTTTTGGCCATGTCGTTGATGAGGGCGGCGAACTCGTCGTGTATGTCCGCGTCACGCTCGATAAACACATTGAAGTCGCCTCGCGAAATGCGTTCCAAGGCGTCGATGATGGTATTGTGTTGCCGTTCACGACGCTCCGGCAGTTTTCGACGCGCGGTCATGTGAATGATGATTGCGATGAACGCGAAGATGAGAAAGCCGCTCCAAACCGCCGCCAAATATCCCGCGTCGGGCGGTAGTTTTCCGGACAGCATCGGGCCGATATAGAACCCCGCAATCAGGCAGAGTGTGATGAACGCAAGGAATATCGCCAATACCAACAACCTCGTCGCCCATGCGCGGCCGCCCCGGGGCCGCCCGTTCATTCCCGAGTCTTCGGTCGGTGGCCGCCGGGACCGCCTGCTCATTTCTGTGTCCCCAATCGGTGACCGCCGGGACCGCCTGTTCATTCCTGAGTCACTGATCGGTGACCGGGTCCGCCGTTTCATTCCGGCGCCTCCAATCGGTAACCGAGTCCGCGCACGGTCGTGATCTTGAAGCCCGACGTTTCGGCGGGGAACCGCTCGCGCAGACGACCGATATGCACATCGAGCGTCCGTTCGTTGCCGTCGAAATCGTAGCCCCAGACATCCTCGATCAGTCGGTCGCGGGAGAAGGTGCGCCCGGGGAAGCCCGCGAGCTTGAACAGCAATTCGAATTCCTTGCGCGGAATGTCCTCTTTTACGCCGTTGATCGTCACGGTATAGCTGTTGCGGTCGATGGTCGCGCCGCCGATCCGGATTGCGTGGGCGGTTTCGATCTTGTACCTACGCAGGAGCGCCTTCACGCGCAACAGCAATTCGTCGCCCTCGAACGGTTTTGTCAGATAGTCATCCGCGCCCGCCTCGAACCCTTTGACCTTTGCGGGCAATTCGCCCTTGGCCGTCAGCATGAGTACCGGCAGGTTTTCATAGTATCTGCGCAGATTGCGGCACAGATCGTAGCCGTCCATCTTCGGCATCATCAGATCGATGACGGCGAGATCGGGGTTTCCCTCCGAAACAACGCGAAGGGCTTCGCGCCCGTCTGCGGCCTCGCAAGTGTCAAAGCCGCCGTTTTTCAGTAATACACGGACGAGTTCGCGGATATTCGGGTCGTCGTCCACGATCATGATTTTGCTCATAATCTACCTCTTGAAACACAGTATATCATGAATGCGAAGCGTGGCGCGGCCATTCATGATACGGCCATGCGCGTTTCCGGCCGCAGGACGGAAAAATCGCACGGCATTCCAATCGATAGGACAGCCGGCTCCGACGCAATCGGGGGGCAGTTCGAACGATAATGGCCGTCCTGCGGTCATTATATCGCATGAATGTAAACGGAGGGTAAACGGCGGGGAGAAAGAAGGGGATATATGCAAACAGGGTGTCCGGTGACACCCTGTTTGCCTCTTGGTGCGGTTGATGGGACTTGAACCCATACGCCTTGCGGCACACGGCCCTCAACCGTGCGCGTCTGCCAATTCCGCCACAACCGCAGCTTGTCTTTTTTCCGTTTGGCTGCGTTGCTGTTCGTTCGCTCGTCGCTTACGTACGTCTGTGTACGTGCGTTCCTCGCTTACTCACGCGCCTTGCCAAACGAAAAAAATCCTGCGCTGAGCTTGTCTGCTTCCGTTTGG
>JAISGB010000031.1 GCA_031263335.1 Eubacteriales Family XIII. Incertae Sedis bacterium | reverse complement strand
GACGGTATCGGGGGCGCCGACGGGCAGACGCAGCCCGCGCACCGTAATGCTGCCCGGGAAATCGATCTTGATGCCCTGCGGGGCGGTGGCATCCGCACTGCGGTTTCTCACGGGAATGTTCGCGAGCGCCGTCATGTCGCCCGGCGCCATGCCGTCCGGATCGGTATAGGCGCGCACATTGGTGTTAACCAAAGTCGCCTGATAGAACTCCGGCGCGGCGGCGGCCGTGCTGACGGCCACTATGGGCGGCTGAGAATGATTTACTGTTGTTCCGGCGCCGCCGGCATATTCATAGGGCGTGGAGGAATTGCCCGCCTGCGAAAAGCCGATGGACAGCGACTTTCCGTCGGTAACGTTCCCATCGACCGTGACGTTCAGGGTGAAGCGCGAATTTCCGTGCGTATACACATTGGTCATCGTCACCTTCACCGTGTGGGAACCGTCCTCATTCTTCGTGGCCTCGCTCTTTACGGCGCCTTGGGCGGCAAGATAACCGCCGGTCGGGAAGGTGATGGGGGTT
This sequence comes from Eubacteriales Family XIII. Incertae Sedis bacterium, assembly GCA_031263335.1. GTDB lineage: Bacteria > Bacillota > Clostridia > Peptostreptococcales > Anaerovoracaceae > JAISGB01. Next base: position 6,588 of record JAISGB010000031.1, on the reverse strand, counting down.
TCGGCGGGCGTAAGCCCCTTGGGGATCACAAAATTGCCGACAATCTCGGCGTACAGCAAGCCGCCGTTGCTGTTGCTGTAATTGGCGCCGCTGGTGCTGAGCAAATAGTCAAAGGCTACGCTGCCGCCGGGTTTGGCATATTGGGTGCGTTTTGTGCTGTCTCCATAAAAGATAGGCGAGTATTTGCCCGTTATCGTATAGTTCTCCAACATCAACGTATCCGTTGCTTCCGGATCGCCGCCGGTCCCCTTTTGGCTCGCGTCCACCCGGACGGCGTCCTTGAAGGTGCGCGACGACTCCTTCGCCATGAACCCCTTGGCCGCCTTGACGTAAAGGGTTATCTGCGCGCTCTTGATGACGCCGCCCGCCCCGCCGTCCTTGAACACGTAGGTGACCGCGCCGCTGCCCGCCGTCACGTTTACGCCGCTCATGGCGATGCGCGGGTCGGCTTCGTATTTCGTCTTTTCGGTGTCGATGTTGCCCTTCAGATCGCCCGCAACGGCGTCCTCATACACGTTGCTCGCGTTGAAGCCCTGCATGGAGCTGAACATGAGGCCGTACCCGAGCTTGACCGTGACGGTGCGCTCCGTGACATTGGGGTCGTCGGAGAAGGTCGCGTTGACGACCAAGGCCTGCGGCGTCTCCTCCGCGTGGCGGTCGGTGTCCGTGAAGCTGTCGTCGCCCCCGTCCCCGTTGAGGTCGATGCCGTCCAGTTCCGCTTTGACGGAGAGGCCGTTGACCGGGTCGGTCGCGCCGCCCATGGGCGAGAAGACCCCGCCGAGCGCGGAGAAGAACGAATCGAGGATATTCGGCTTCGCTTCGGTTGATTTGGGTGTTGTTGCTTTGGGTGTTGTTGATTTGGATGTTTCGGTCGGTTTGGTCGGTTCGACCGGTTCGGCGGATGCGACCGGTTCGCCCGTCCCGTTTGTTTCGGCCGGTCCGGTTGTCCCGGCTTGATCGGTTGTCTCGTCTGTACCCGCCGGCGCGCCGTCCGCATTCGGATCGGTTGCGTCCGCCGATTCCGTATCTCCCGGATCGGTCGGGCCTTGCCCGTCGCCGGCTACAGGCTCAGAAGCCGCTGCCCCCCCCCGTGAACGTCTGTTCCCGTATCGGGTTCGGACACATCGCCCCGCCCGATCGCGTCGCCGGACGTAAAGACCTCGTCGCCGTTCGCCGCGGCGGGGATCGCCACCGACAACAGCAGGGCCAAGGTCAGGAATATCGCCCAAAATTTACTGCTCTTTCTTCGCTTACCGTCCCGGTCCATCGTACGCCTCTCCTTTCAAGATCGCGCTTCGCCGCGTCCCGCGCGGCCCGCTTGCAATGTAGAGGCGCGGAAACGACGCCAAACCGCAACGCGTTTATTCGCCTCACATCTTCTATATACCCGGCAAACGCGGGTTTGAAACATTTTTTTGAACATTCCTTGGGGTTTTTTTGATCTGCGGTCGGCTCCCCCTACTATCCAAGAGGGGACGGCCTTTAAGAATCATGCTTTTTGATGCGAAAATTTTTGTGCAACGGATGCTGTATAAAAGCGCGGACAGTACCCGTACCGGTTCCGCGCTTGGCGCGGATCGATTCCGATATCGGGCCAAATAAGTGGAAAGACAGGAAGCAGGGGGGGGAGATCGCTTCCTGTCTTATCCAAAATTGAGAATGGGAAAATGAGTGGGAGCGCACCTTCCGTCCTCAATCGAGGGGGGATTTCTCAATCCCCTAAATATATAGAGACATAAATGCCGAATTTTCTTGCTTCAAATTTGAAAATATTTAAAGAATACGTCAATTTTTTTTATTTTCAGCCTTCCGGGAGCGAAATGGGACGGTCCGTCACTATCTTAAACGCGTAGATCAGCTCCTCATCGCCGCCCTCGCCCGGGTACCGGAAGATGATCTCATAATCGCCGTCCGCCCGATCCGCAAGGAGGGCGGCCAAGGGTTCCGTCACCTCCGATCCGACGCCGCTGTATACCTCGACGCCGCCGGCGGTTTCCGCCTCCCCGTCGGCAAGGGCTTCCGCGTCTCCGTCGCCGGCAGGAGCTTCCGCGCCGCCCTCCGCGCGCACGATACGCCAATCGACCTCGCCCAAGGGCGTATTGCTCGTGAGGGCGACGCGGGACGGATTGATGTTGTCGCCGGATAGGAAGGAGTCCGCAGGGTCGATCCGATCCGGCTCTGCGGCGACGTCCCCGGCGTCAAAGGCGACGACCGGCTCGCGCTCGACGGGCGGAGGCGCGGGTTCCTCCGCGCCGGACAGGGGCGCGACGATGGCGACCGTCGCCGCCGATATCGTCAAGACGCCGACGCACACGACCTTCGCGGCGCCGGCGCCCAACAGGGCGGTCGTCTTGCCGACCCCCGCCGCGCATTCCGCGATGAGGGCCTTCACGGTCGGGAAGGCGCCTGAAACGGCGGGGATGGTCGACGTCAGAGCGGCTTCATCCTTGACGATCTCCATGATGGCGGCGATGGCGCCGTAATTGTACAGCGCAGTGGCGGAGACATGGTTCTCCAACCGATCCTTGATATCATTCCGCGCCCTCGAAAGGGTCGAGGCGACGGTGGACTGAGAGACGCGCATCTCGCTCGCTATGCTGACATTGCTCTTGTCCTCATAGTAGGACAGTTCGATCATCTTTCGGCGTTTTGGGGGAAGGTCATCGACGATGGAGCGCAGGACCGCCCGTTGCTCCTGCCGTTCCGCGTGGTGCGAGGGTGAGAGATCCTCGTCGAATTCCGGCAATTCATCCACACAGTCGTCGAGGTTTTTCTCGTTCTTGAGCCGATTTTGCATCGCGTATACGCAACTGCATTCGTTTCGGACGATCCGATACAACCATCCGTCGAAGGCTTCCGGGTTTTTGAGGCTGCCGAGCTTCCTGTAGACATTGATAAAGGCGTTCTGTGTCACATCCTCCGCGTCGTGGTAGTTGTTCAAAAGCCGCTTCGCGTGGGAAAACGCCCACTCGTATTTCTCACGGCAGAGCTGTTCGAACGCGTCCAGATCGCCCTTCTGCGCCTTTCGTACCAAGATGGCGACGCCGTCGGTGAGCGCACTGCGCACCGAAGCCGCCGAATCGACCGGACACGGACGACGGGAATCATTCCCGACATCCGACCTCAAATCCTCCCTGTATTGTTTCATGGCTGTTTTCCCCCTTGCCGAGCTTTCGGAACGCGTCTGTCTATCGGTGATTTTGATTTGGTTTTTAAGTCGGCAGTTATGCCTTATAATGTAGAGGGTGATTTTTCGCAAAGTAATGCTTTTTGCGCGCGCGTCTTTCCCAACGCGCGTCTTTTTCGGCGAGGACTTATGGCTGCGGAACGTACAGGAGCCTCTCCCCGCGCGCGTCTTTATTTACTTTAATCCCGATATATGGACGCCGTCAAGTATTTTTTTGTGGCAAAGCAAAACATTTTCGTAGTATAATATTGGCGGGAGCGGGTGCATTCATGTATCGGTGAAGAGAAGATTGTTAAAATGGCGATACGAAACAACTTGCGGGATATTAATTTTTTGCTTGCTTTGGAATCTTCGGAGGGGCGCGCGCGGTTTAAGACAGGCAAACCGCGGTTCATCCTTCCGGCGCTTTTCGCTGTCATCGTCTGCGGCGCCCTCGCCTTCCTATTCATCTCCTACCATACGCGCGCGGCGGCGCTCGAAGCCGAGGAACGCGCGTTGGAATCCTATGTTTCAAACCCCGCGAACATCTCCGCGTACGAGGACGCCGTCAAAGCCAAGGCGGACGCGAACCTCATGCGGGATCGAACCTACATGCTGAAAAATGTCCTGCTCGGCATCGCAAGCCATCCCGATCCCGACGGCGCGCAGTACGCGGACATCTTTGCCTTGGGCGGCGACGCGGTCCGAATCGGCGAACTGTCCTATGACCGGGCGACAGGCGTACTCTCCCTGCACGTCGAGGCCGCCGCCGCGGAGCAGATCTTCGATTTCGTCTCGAAGCTCAGAAACGGAGGGGTGTTTGACGACATCCTGCACGAAGGATACCGGCGCGGAGGCGCGGAGGACGGCGCGATCTTCAGCTCCGATCTGAGCTGTGTGGTAAAGAGGCCGGAACCCGCGTTGCCGGAAACGCCGAAGCCGCTCCCGATCGAGGCCAATCCGACGGGTGAGTCCTCCGAGGACGGAGGTTCCCATGAGGAATGACTTCACCGCGTCCCTCGATCGAGACATCGCCGCCCCGAACAAACCCGGCGCGAAGCGCGCGCGACGCACGAAGCGGGAGATGTTCCTGTTGTCCCTCCTGATCGCCGTCGTCGTGATCGTCGCCTTCCTCAGGTTCCTCCTGTTGCCGATGATGGACGAACTGTCCGCGCGACGGGATCGGGTCGAGGAATTGGGCGCGAGGGAAGCGGAGATGCGGGCGGAGATCGCGACCGCGAAGGACAGCAGGGAGCAATACGACCAATCCGCCTCGATCTTTGACGGCTATCGCCTGATGCTCGCCGCGCCCATGGACAAGGAACTGTTGGACACGACGATCACGCAGTTGCTCCTGCGGAGCGGATACGAACCACAGACGCTGAAGCTGTCCGACCTCCGGGACGAAACCATCACCTTCTACAAACCCGAAAAAAGCGAGGCATCCCTCTATGCCGAACCGGCGGAAGGTACGGTCGAATCCGAAAATCCCGCAGACAAAACCGGCGAAGAGGCGGACGAGACCGGAGACGCCGAGACGGACGCGGACGGAAACGGAGACGCCGAAACAAGCGCGGACGGAAGCGGATACGAGGAAACGGGCGCGCCGGCAGGATCGAATATCGTCTCCGAACCCGAGGCGTCCGACGCGCGGGTATTGTCCTATACCATCGAAGCGGAGGTCTTGGGCGGACGGGAATGCCTCTATCGCCTCATCGAGGAGTTGCGCGGCCTGACGGCGATCAAGTTGGCCTCCTACCGCATCGACAACCCCCGGACGCCGTCCGGAGACCGGGACGGGCGATCCTCCGCCACGGCGCGGGAGAATGTCGCGACGTTGCGCTTCGACATCTATGTGTTCGACGAGGTCATATTTGAGGCGAACGACGACGTAAAGGAGGCGACGTAGATGCGAAGCCGACTTCCCGAACGGCGCGGCGCCGCGTTGATCTGGGCGCTCATCACCCTCTTGGTCCTATCGTTGCTCATCGCCGGCGGCCTGTTGATCGCGTCCGTCTACCAACAGCGGGGCCTGAGCGAGCGGACGGATACGCAGGCGTACTACACCGCCGTTTCCGTCACGAAGACGATGGCAAGTTGGATCGCGGACGAGCGCGCGGCCGCGCAGAAGGACGGCAAGACCTCCGCCGATTTTCTTGATTGGCTGAAAACCCGGGAGAAGAAAACGACCGTCGTCGATATCCCGCAGACGGAACTGCCCTATGCGCGGGGCGCTTGCCGCGTGACGTTCACGCTGAACGGGGCGGACAACGCCGAGTTGCGCATCGAGACGACCGCCGAATACGCGGATTCCGTCTACACGATGAGCTTGGATATGAACCAACGCGGGCTTTACTTGCCGGGGTTCTCGTTTCCCGTCTCGGATTTCAGCAGAGCGGAATACGATCGGGAGGCCGAATCGCTGAACGGCATCGCCACGGACGGGTTCGCGGACGACTATCTGCGGCGAACGGGGACGGGTACGGACACGATCGTCCCGACCGGCAACCAAGCCTTTGACGACGCCTACGGACTCGGCCATTATCTGCCCGACATAACGGACGACGTTGGGGCGCCCTTCAATCACCGCGCCGAGGACAGCGAGATACTGAACCGGCTCATCACCGATCCGCTGTCATCCATCGAGGCGACCTACGGCGCTGCGCCGAGCAGCCCTTCCCTGCCCGCCGAGATCACGGGCAGCATGCGCGTATCCGGCACGAGGGACAGCAATTCCAACAGCATGCGTGCGCCGGGCCTCGCGGATTTTGCGGACGCCCATTTCGCGTCCGGCGCCAACGGCAGGATCGCCGTCAACCCGGAGCGCGCGATCAGCGTCACGGACGGCGAGACCTATTACTCGGAGAACGAGAACGCGCCGGACAACACGAAACTGAACAATTTCCGCGTGGACGGCTTGGCCGGCAAGCCGCAGATACGCATACGCCTGACGGAGGAGGACGGCGCGGGTTCGTCTCAGACGTTTCGCGGCGCCTTCGTCAATTTTGATTTCACCGACAACGCGGACGTTGCGGCGGAATCGATCCGGGATCAAAACGGCAACGTGTTGTTCGATTGGTATCCGCAGGACTGGGACGGCGCCCGCATCTTCACGCGGGGCGAGAACCGTAACCCGGACGAGACGGTGGATGTCGATCTGTTGTTCGGCCCCTACGCGAACACGTATCAATACGGCTCCTTGGACGCGGCCTTGGATTATTACGGATGGGGACTCTACCGGAACAAACATGTCGGGACGGAGGCGGGGGATCTGGCGCGGCTCGTGCCGCAACTCGTCCCGCTCGACGGCTACACCGCCGAGACGCAGCCGGGCATGCCCATCGTCCCCACCTATTGGGGCAAGGACGTCGGCCTGTATCTGCTCGACGGGGATGTGGAACGGAGCGCGTGGATCATGCAGG
>JAISGB010000001.1 GCA_031263335.1 Eubacteriales Family XIII. Incertae Sedis bacterium | reverse complement strand
CCCATACAAAGACCACCGCCATCATGGGCGGCGCGGCCAAGCGCCTCACGTCGGTCAACTGGAAGATCGTAGGGGAGATGATCCTCGCGTGGATACTCACCTTCCCCGGTTGCGGCCTTTTGGGCTTCATCATGGCGTGGATATTTATGGCGGTATTTTGATCAAAACTATCGCGACCGGAAGCCAAAATCGGCGTTGGGTTCCGGAATACGCGACGCATAGAATGAGACTTGCGTTGCTCGCAACGAATAGTGTGACCGTTGAATCGTTACCTTTTAGGAGGGGTTGGATGTCGAGGAAAAAAGAGGACAAGTATTACGATGCTTTCATCGAGATGGGCAGCTATTCTTGCGACGCGGCCTCATTGTTGCGCAAGATATTGAGCGATTTCAACACAGAAGACTTGGATGTGCAGATGAAGAAGATGCACGCCATCGAACACGACGGCGATATGGCGCGTCATACCATGACGAAGAAGCTCGCGAAGGAGTTCATCACGCCCATCGAGCGTGAGGATATCATGCAGATGTCCGAATCCATCGATACCGTGACGGACAAGATCGAGGATGTGTTGTTGCGGCTGTATATGTTCAATATCCTGTCCATCCGGGAGGACGCGTTGCTGATCGCCGACATCATCGTGAAGTGTACGACGGCGCTGAAGGAAGCATTGGAGGAATTTCACAATTTTAGAAAATCCAAGACATTACAAGAAAAGGTCATCGAGGTCAACCGGTTGGAGGAGGAGGGCGACAGGCTGTACACCTTGGCCGTTCGCCATGTGTTCACCGATGAAAGTCTGCCGCCGTTGCTCGCGTCGTCATGGGGTACCGTATTGCACTATATGGAAGATGTGTGCGACGCCTGCGAGGATGTGGCCGACGTCATCGAAGGCGTGATGATGAAAAATTCCTGATTGCCCTGCCCGAGGACAAGAACATGGATGAAAAAAAGGCCGTTTTTATCGCGGCCACCGGCAATAAGCATAAGATGGGGGAGATGCGCGCGATCTTGAAAGCCTTCGGCGTCGATTTGGTGTCGAAGGACGAGATAAGCCTCGCGGACTGCGATCCGGAGGAGACGGGCGCTACCTTCGAGGAAAACGCGTATATCAAGGCGAAGGCTGTCCTCGATCGCGCGGGCCGCCCGGTCGTCGCCGACGATTCGGGACTGGAGGTGGACGCCTTGGACGGCGCGCCCGGCGTGCGCTCGGCCCGGTTCGCCGGATCCGCGACGGACGCGGAGGGCGCGGAACGGGACGCCGCCAACAACGCGAAGTTGCTCAGGCTGATGGAAGGCGTCCCCGACGACGCGCGTACGGCGCGCTTCGTTTCCGTTATCACGGTTCTGTGGCCGGACGGAGGCTCTGTCGTCGCGCGCGGCGAATGCGAGGGCCGGATCCTTCGGGAGGCGAAGGGGACAAACGGCTTCGGCTACGATCCCCTGTTTGTTCCCGAGGGGGAAGGGACGGACGGACGCACGTTCGCCGGGCTTTCGTCCGATGAAAAGAATCGCGTCAGCCACAGGGCGCGGGCGCTCGCCGAGCTTGGGAAGAAATTGGCGGCGACGAAGAATCATGGTGAAGAACAAGGAAGACAAGGAGAATAAGGGACGTGTCCGCGTCCGAGCGAGCCGGGTGCTTGTTCTGACGATCAAGAAGGTCTTGGATCCGTTCTACGCCGGGGGCGCCGCCGAGGTGGCGTTTTTCCTGCTCCTGTCCCTCGTCCCCACCAGCATCCTGTTGGCTCAACTGCTCCATCTGTTCACGCTGTCCATGGACGTCATCGAGGAACTGCTTTCCGAATATCTGCGCGAGGACATCATCGACGCGTTTACGCCCTTGCTCCGGTATGCCCCGTCGAAGACGTTCAGCGTCATCCTGTTTATTCTGGCGCTGTGGGCGGGCAGCAAGGCGCTGTTCTCCCTCATGCGCATGGCCAATTACGCTTATAAGGGTGGGACGGGCTACCGGAACCCGTTGCTCGGCTACGCGCGGGAGCGGGTTCGGGCCATCATCACCATCGTCTTGGTCTTGGTCACGTTGATCTTTGCCCTGTATATCTTGGTGTTCGGCGAGGTGATCGTCCGCATGGTTTTGAAATACCTGAACAGCTTCCTCGGGTTGGACTACACCTTTTCCGAGGTCTGGTATACGATCCGATGGATCATCGCCTTCGCCATGTATTTCTTCATGGTGTCGGCCGTCTATTACATGTTGCCCAACCGTCGATCGGCGCTCAGCAGGCACATCGCGCCGGGCGTATGGCGAACCCTGCGGAACATCGTGGGCGCGTGGTGGAGAAACAGCAAGGACATGCTCCGCATGATCCTGCCCGGCAGCGTATTCGCATCCTTGGGCATGTTGCTCGCGACGCGGCTGTACGCCTATTATATACGGTACGCGGCCTCATACAATTTCAACATACTGTACGGGGGGTTGAGTTCCGCCGTGTTGTTGCTCGTCTGGTTCTATGTGCTCGCTTTCGTCCTGATCCTCGGCATTCAGCTCAATGCCGCGTGGGCGGAGAGCAAAGAGAAGCAGGGGAATTGAAAAAGGAGACATCCCGATGAATGAGAATGTGAATAAACTGAAACAATGGCTGTCAATGCGCAACCTCGATGCCGCGTTGCGGGACGAATTGGATGCTTTGCTGTCCGCGTATGAAGCCGCCGGGCCGGAGGGGGAAGCCGCCTCGGAGATCGACGATCGGTTTTACCGCGATCTGGAGTTCGGGACCGCGGGTATGCGCGGCGTCATGGGCGCGGGCGCCAACCGCATGAACGTCGTGACCGTTCGGCGGGCGTCCCAAGGCTTTGCCGACGTGATCCGCGACGCGGCCGACGCGCGCGCGGGAAAGGCGGCGGGCGAAGCGGCGTCGAAGGTAGCCATTGCTTACGACAACCGTCGGAATTCCTGTCTGTTCGCCTTCGAGGCGGCCTGTGTCTTTGCGGCGAACGGCATCGAGACCTATCTCTTCGACCGGTTGTCGTCCACGCCGTTGCTGTCTTTTGCGGTGCGGCGGCTCGGTTGCGCGGCGGGCGTCGTCATCACGGCGAGCCATACTCCGAAGCAGTACAACGGATACAAGATATATGACGCGACCGGCTGTCAATGCCTGACGGAGGATGCGACGCGGGTGGCGGCGCGGATCGCAGCCACCGACCCGGAGACGGACGTCAAGACTGCGGCGGATCGCTATAAGGGGACGCTTCCGGAGCGGCTTGCGGCGGCGCTTTCCTCGGAGAAGTTGCTCCATCTCGTCCCGGCGGACGTCGAGCGCGCCTATCTCGACGCGGTACTCGGTCTGTCCCTGAATCCGGGGGCGGCGCGTGACCTCAGCGTGGTCTATACGCCGCTGAACGGAACCGGCAACCTGCCCGTGTGGGAGACCCTCGCGAGAGCCGGTGTCGGCGCCGTGGAGACGGTAGAGGAACAGACCCTGCCCGATCCCGAATTTACGACCTGTCCGGAACCGAACCCCGAAAAGGAGTCCGCACTCGAATTGGGGTTGGCGCTGTGCCGCAAGCGGCGGGCGCAGGGCGATCCCCCGGACATCCTAATCGCGACCGATCCGGATTGCGACAGGGTCGGCGTGGCGGTTTTGTCCGGCGGTGATTACGTGCGGCTCTCGGGCAACCGGATCGGCGTCCTGCTTTTGGACTATATCGCGACGGAACGCGCAAGGAAGGGCGAGATGCCGGATCGACCCGTCATGGTGACGACGATCGTGTCCACGCCCTTGGCTTCCGTGATCGCGGCGGAACACGGTATCGAGGCGCGGAAGGTGCTGACCGGCTTCAAGTACATCGGGGAGACCATCAACGCGCTCGCGGCGAAGGGCGAGCAGGATCGCTTCCTCTTTGGGTTTGAGGAGAGTTGCGGCTATCTGTCCGGCGCCCATGTGCGCGACAAGGACGGCGTGAACGCGGCGTTGTTGATCTGTGAGATGGCGGGACTGTACAAGCAACGCGGAAAGACGCTCGTTGACAGGCTGTCCGAGATCGGCGAACACAGCGGTTATTTCGAGGAAACGCTTGTGGAATTCGTCAAGCCTGGGCAAAAAGGCATGGAAGAGATACGGGCGATCATGGCGAAGGCGCGCGATCCGAAGACGAAGGACGCCTTCGACGCGGAGGTCGTCCGGTGCAACGACTATGAGCAAATGTGGACGCCGAAGGCCGATGTCGTGGAATACGCGTTCGCGGACGGAGGCAGGGCCATACTGCGCCCCTCCGGCACCGAACCCAAGCTGAAGATATACCTGACGGGCAAGGGCGACACGCCGGAGGCCGCGCGGCGATCGATGGAAGGGTTGAGAGAGGAGCTTTTGACGGTGTTCGACGGCGCGTAGGCGATCGAAAAGGCGGGGACACGCCGCATCCAAGAGTTCTCTGTCGATATTCATGTCGTTTTATGTGATATTCTTATGATATCCCCTTGTTTTTTGCATGAAAAAGGCGTATACTTTTCCTGTAAATAACGGGAGGCATGTTTCATGAAACGAAAAATCACAAAAACCCTGCTTGAATGGAAGAACAATCCGTACCGTAAACCCCTGATCGTTCAGGGGGCGCGTCAGACCGGCAAGACATATTCCATTCTCGCTTTCGGGCGGGAGCAGTATGCCAATGTCGCTTATTTCAACTTTGAAACCAACCCGGGCATGAAAGAGACATTTGACGAGAGCCTTGAACCCGCTTATCTTCTGCCGATACTGTCCCGTATCAGCGGACAGACCATCGTCAAGGGGGAAACCCTGATCGTGTTTGACGAGGTACAACTTTGCGAACGGGCGCTGACCTCGTTGAAATATTTCTGCGAGTCCGCGCCGGAGTATCATATCATCGTCGCGGGCAGTTTGTTGGGTGTGGCGGTCAACCGGAAGGAATTCTCCTTTCCTGTCGGCAAGGTGGACATGGTCACATTGCACCCGATGGATATGGAAGAATTCCTGATGGCTTTCGGAGAAGCGGATCTTGCGGCAAAGATCCGCAACTGCTTTGAGACGAACACGCCCATGCCCGCCGCCCTGCATGAAGCGGCGCTGTCCCTCTACCGCCGGTACCTTGTCGTGGGCGGTATGCCGGAGTGCGTGGACAAATATATCGCAACAAAGGATCTCATTCTGTTGCGACACATACAGACACTGCTGTTGGAAAGCTATCTCAGCGATATGAGCAAGTACAACAGGGAAAATGAGATCAAAAAGACGCGGTTGGTCTATGACAACGTCACGGTCCAGCTCTCAAAGAAGAATACCCGCTTCCGATACAAACTGATCAAGTCGGGGGCGCGGGCCGCCGAATTCGAAAACGCCATAGAATGGTTGGCTCTGTCCGGTATCGTGACGCGGGTTTTTCGAGTGGAACACCCGATCAAGCCGCTTGAAAATTACAGGGATACGGACTCTTTCAAGATCTATGTTTCGGATGTGGGGTTGCTCTGCG
>JAISGB010000174.1 GCA_031263335.1 Eubacteriales Family XIII. Incertae Sedis bacterium | reverse complement strand
CCCTCCTCAAAATCGGCCACGGTGATCTGTTGCCCGGCTTCGTAGGTCTCCCCCTCATCCGTCCGAATCTCCGCCAAATGCTTCTTCAGCGGACTGTCCCATCGCGCGAAATGCCCTTTCGTCGGCTTGTTTGCGCGCCGCTCCTTCAGATCCTCAAAGCCGATCTGCACGGCGTTGTAGCCGTCGGTCTCGTCGGTCTTGATGCGGATGACCGTGTTCGGCTCGGCCTCCACGACCGTGACGGGGATCAGATTCCCCTCCTCGGAGAATATCTGCGTCATACCGACCTTTCGCCCCAATATTGTCTTCATACTCACTCCTTTACAGCGGATCGCCCACCCGCTTGCCTTTTTCCGTATCCGGGGCTTATCCTCCCTTGCTCGTCGGTTACGTACATCTGTGTACGCGCCTTCCTCACCGGTCGTCTGCGCCCCGCCTACAAAAAAATCCTTCGCGGGTTTCCCCTTGCCTTTTTCCGTATCCGGGTGTTCGATCATACTAAAGCGTTCTTCCAATATCTGTCTACAATTTACTTATGATAACATGACGGCGTCGAGGCTACAGCTTGATCTCGATATCGACGCCCGCCGCCAGATCCAACTTCATAAGCGCGTCCACCGTCTTTGTCGTGGTATGCGTGATGACGATGAGCCGCTTGTGCGTACGCTGTTCGAACTGCTCCCTGCTGTCCTTGTACTTGTGGACCGCTCGCAATATGGTCACGACCTCCTTCTCCGTGGGGAGCGGAATGGGGCCGGACACCTGCGCGCCGTTCTTTTTTGCGGTTCCGACGATGTCCGCCGCGGCCTTGTCCAGAATCTCCGACTCGTAAGCCTTCAACCTGATCCGGATCTGTTGTTGCTGCTCTGCCATCTTTCCTCCTAATTCGTTACTGCTCGACGGTCACGCTATTAGTTGCGAGGTGAAACCTCGTCACATCCTATACGTTGCGTATTCCGGAACCCACTACGGATTTGCCTTCCTCACGTACGTTCGTTCACGTACGTTCGTGTACGTTCCGGGAGTCAAATCCGTATTGGAACCCGGACTCCATCAAAACTATCGCGACCGTCGAGTAGTTTTGATTTAACTTTTGAGCAGTAATCTCATTTTTCGCGCGTTAGCACCGCACAGGCGCGAGGGTAGGGTTGCGTCTTCCCTTTGTTCCCTTCGTTGAGGGAGACATATGCGGCAGAAATTCCCCGGCGGTGCAACCGGCAACCTCCTGCTCGGCATTGTCGTCCCGCCGATCGCTCAACAGGACAAACACGCCCGCGATTTTTCGCAAGCCCGTTTATTATATAGCAGAGAAAATAGGGATGCAAGCATTTTTGCTGTTTTTTTGTGAAGTTTTTTGGAGCGCGATGCCGAAATACGTTGTGATTTCGGCATCGCACAAAATGTGGTACGCACACGCTACCGGGCGTTCAACGAAAGGAGGTGCAACGTATAGGATGTGCGCTTTGGAGGTGAGGTCGCTTCACAACCCGGCTCGAGGTTCCGCCTCGCAACGAATGGCGTGACCGTTGTGCAGTCACATTTTAAATATCCAAATACGCGTCCGCGTACAACGTCCTGTTGAGTATCACGGCGGTCGTCTTGATCGTGTCCATGAGCCGCTTCTCGCACGGGTTCAGTATCGCGGAGGTCAGGCCGCATTCGATGGCCATCGCCGTAAGCACGGAATCCACGATGGGACGGACCTCCTTGGGCATGCCGTTGGAGGCGTTGGACAGGCCGGCGGTGGAGTTCAGCCCCATATCCCTGAGCTGCCGGATGAACTCCAAGAATTCCACCTGTTTCTCCTGCATTCCTTTGATGACCAAGGTCAGCGGATCAAACCAGAGATCTTCCGCTTCCATGCCGAGTTCCAAGCCGCGTTCGAGCATTTCCTGACAATATTGCATGCGCTCGTCGTTATCCTTGGGTACCCCCTGCTTGGAACAGAGCGCGATGATGATGGCGTCGTTCGCCGCAGCCAAGTCGATGTTGGATATCCGATCGCCCGCGTCCGCGGAATTGACGATGGGCTTTCCCTTCGCGCGATTGTAGACCTTGATGCCGGCCTCGATCGCCTTCTTGTTCGCCGTATCCAACGCCAAGGGTACGTTGTCGAAATTCTCCTGAAGCAGTTTGACGCCCCAAGCCATCAGATCCTCTCCGTCCTTCTCCGCAGGTCCGATATTCAGGTCCAAATAGGTCGCGCCCGCGTCCAACTGCTCCTTCGCCCGTTGCAGGATGGGTTCGGGGTCCCGATTGGCCATCGCTTCCCGGATGGCCGGCGCGATACAGTGGATCCGCTCCCCGATAATGATGAATTTTTCCATTTGTGCTTACCTCCGTTTCCGCTTTCGCGTGAACTACGACGCTTTCCTTTCCTTGAGGAATTTCACCAAACTGACGGCCTCGTTCGGCGCCACGATGATGTTCCATCCGGGTAAATTTTCCTCAAGCTCACCCTTGAGTACGGCCACCTTGCCGGGGATCATGAGGTTGCGGTTCTTGATCTTTTCCTCGATGTTCCCCTCCTTGATGAATTTGGCGATGGAACCGGCGGACAGCTTTCCGGCGGCCCAAGCGGTCAGGACCGAATAACCGCCCGCGTCGGGGATCAGCAGGTTGATGGGTACGCCCGAACGCTCGATCTCGCCCGAAATGATGAAATACGTGAGGGCAAAGTCCACGGTGAGCGCCGAGTCCGCCTCCTCCGTCGCGCCGTTGATCGCGTAGACGCCGGGTTCCACCGTCATGGGCTTCTGCGGATCCGTGAAGATGTTCTGTCGCAGGCCGAAGAGCGGCAAGGCCTGCGCGTAGCTCATGCCGTCCATGATGATGACGGAACCGTATTTCAGCAGGAAGAGGGAGGCAAGGGCGAGCTGCATCTCCGCGTTTCCGGGCGCCAACTTGGCCGTGTTGACGATGGACGGGTAGCCGAAGCCGCGATCGTTGGATTTGAGCGCGGCCCGTCGTATCTGCACGATGTTCGCGAATGTATCCTTTATCGTCTCGGCGGTCGCGTCGAGGACCATATCCTTGGCGCCGAGTTTCTCAAGCGCCCCGACGGTGTCGTAGAGGACGTCGAGATCGCCGCACTTCACGCCGAGCACGGCGCCGTATTCCTTCGCGAGGGCGTACATCGCCTCGTAGTTGGATGGGGTGGCGGCATTCAAGATGGGTTTGCGACCCTTCGCCAATTCCAACGCCTCCTTGGCCGCATCCGCGTCCTCCGCGTCGAGGATCGGCGTGCGACCGGCATCGAGGGTTTTTTTGACGGTCTCGAGGAAGGCCGCGCGGTCTCCCGTATAGGCCACATGCGCCAGTTCGACGTACATCCGCTCGCTGATGCGTTCGTAATCGACCGCCTTCAGCTTGGCTATGGCGTCGTCCGCGCCGTCCGACGGCACGGATACCGCAAAGAGACTCTTTGAGACGAAGGTCTTGTCGTGACGAAAGAGGACGGTCTCGCCGCCGAGCGTGTATTCCTCGGCGCCCGCGCCGACGCGAACGGACTTCATCGGGGGCGCGGTTGCCTCGCCCAAAACGGCGAGGGCCTCCTCCGACAGATGGGGGCATTTGTCCAAGGTGGTGGCGCCTTGCGCCACCTTCATGCCGAACGCCATACAGGTGGGTTGCCCGCAGTCCTTGCAGTTTGTCTTGGGCGTCAGTTTGAAAATATCCAATCCTTTCAGAGCCATGGGGTTTTCTCTCCTTTTCTCCGACGTACGGGTTACATCAATTCCGAGATCAATTGCGATACGGTGGCCACGGCGACGGGATGGCGCAGGATCACCGCGTTTGAACCGGAAGCCAAGGACGCGACGGCCGTGGATATCTCCATGTCGACGCCCCGTTGCTCGCGAGGTCCCCATTCCGGGAAATCCTCTTCGGAGACGATGGATTCTTTGACGGACCACGCCTCGTTCGCAACGGACGTGATGACCGGTATTTGGAGCGTCTCGTCATTCTGCGAAAGGGCGGCGCCCTTCACGCGTTCCATGGTCGAGGCGACATATTCGTAGCCATAGCCCGCCGCCGCCGTGCCGAGGTTCATGACGACGCTCTCGCCCGAGACGCCCATCTGCGATATGAGTACGTTGAGTTGTTTGGCGAGGTTGATGTCCACGGAGGATTCCGCGCCTATCTTCTGCCCGTAAGCGGTGACCGCCGCCACGGAGATGGGCTTGTAGTTTTCCTCCTTCGCGGACAGGAGCAGGATGTTCTTGCCCTGCAACGCCTCCGCAATCTTCGGCAGAAGGTTCGCGTCCTTGTCGACGTTGTCGCTGCCCTGGATCACCAAGGGAAGGGTGGCCGCTTCCGCCACCTCCTTGCAGACGGCGACGCTGTCCTCGATGGATACGTCGTCCCCGTTGGGATCGGCGCGCTCCAATTTGAGGCTGACGAAGCTCGCGCCGGGCATCTCGCAAGCGCGCTTGGC
>JAISGB010000164.1 GCA_031263335.1 Eubacteriales Family XIII. Incertae Sedis bacterium | reverse complement strand
GGATAGGACTTACGCACATGCGCCCACCCGGACAGTTCCACGGGTTCGCGGCAACCGATCGCCGCGACGGCCGCCGCCATCGCGACGCGATGATCGCCCCACGCGTCCGCCGTGCCGCCGCGCAGGGATTCGGCGCCATCGAATAACAGTCCGTCGTCCGTCTCCCGAACCGCCGCGCCCAACTTGCGCAACTCCGTCCCCAACGCGCGCAACCGATCGCTCTCCTTCAGCCGCAACCGCCCCGCATTTACGATCCGTGTCCGTCCCTTGCAGTAACAGGCCAAGGCCGCAACGGGCGGGACCAAGTCCGGCGTCTCGGACATGTCCAAGGTCAACGCGCGCAGTCCGTCCTCGGGCGGCCGGACGCGGATCGCGCCGTCCGGATCGCACGAGACGGCGGTGCCCATCCGATCGAGGATCTCAAGGATCCGCCGATCCCCCTGTACGCTGTCCCGGCGCAAGCCCGCGACGCGCACATCGCGTCCGAGGGCGGCGGCGGCGAGAAAGAAAGCGGCCTGCGAGTAATCGGCCTCGACGGTATAGGGCGCGCGCCTGTAGACTTGACGTCCGCGCACGCGATATCCCGCGCCGCCGGACGATTCCGTCTCCACCCCGTAGCGCCGCATCGTCCCCGCCGTCATGCGCACATAGTCCGAGGATTCGAGCGAGGACGTAAGCGCGATCTCGCTGTCGCCGTCCATCAACGGAAGGGCGAAGAGCAGTCCCGACAGGAACTGGGAACTGACGTCCCCGCGCAACACATAGCGGCCGGGCGTCAGACGCCCCCGCACATATATCTCCGCGCCGCGCCGCTCGCACAGGCCGCCGCGCGCCGCGAAGATCGCGCGATAGACGTCTATGGGGCGTTCCGGAAGCTTTCCCCGCCCCGTGAACGCCCATTCCCCCCCGGCCAAGCCCGCGAGGGGAATCAGGAAACGCAGGGTGGAACCCGATTCGCCGCAGTCTATCCTCCTGTCGTCCGACAGGCCGAGCAAAACCGCGACCACACGCGCGATCCCCTGTTCGGTCGCGCGGATATCCTCGGAGACGCCGAGGTTTTTGATGCCCGCCCCCGTCCCGCCCGATTGCGCGCTTCCTCCTTCGGACAGCGACGCGAGCGCGGCGCAGATCAGGGCGCGATGGCTCAGGCTCTTGGACGGCGGGGGCGTGACGATCCCCTGCGGGAACCGGTCTATGATCCTTCGTTCGTTGCGATTGCCCGTATGTTCCATGGCCGTTACGGTTTCCTCCCTCGTTCGTCGGGATCGCGGGACGCGTCGTCCCCTCCGCGATCCCGCAAGGCGCGCAACGCCGCTTCGACGACGGGGTATTCGAGACGTTCGACGACCGCTTCGCCGATGCCCTTGAGCAGGACAAGCTTCACGTCCCGCCCCGTCGCCTTCTTGTCCCGTCGCACGATCGGGATCAGATCGTCCGCGTCCTCGCGCGCGTCGAGGCCGTATCGCGAGAGCAGATCGGAGAGGCGCCGCGCCGTCCCCCGCGCCGTGACCCCCAATATCTCTCCGATGCCCGCAGCGATGCGCATACCGCCCGCCACGGCCTCCCCGTGGTTGAAACGACCGTATCCGTACTTCGCTTCGATGGCATGGCCGAAGGTGTGGCCAAAATTCAGGATCATCCGCCGCCCCGCGTCGAACTCATCCTCGGCCACCACATCCCGCTTGATTCGGCAACACGCGCAGATGATATCCGCCGAGTCGCCCGAAACGCCGGCGGGATCGGCGGGCGCGGCGTTGGGATTGCCGGGTAGGACGGCGGGATCGACGGGTACGCGCCGCGACTCCAATTGCGCGAACAGCGTTTCGGACGCGATGGCGCCGTACTTGATGACCTCGGACATGCCGGCCGCGCGTTCCCGCGCGGGAAGGGTCTCGATCAGTTGCGGATCGATGAGGACCGCCTTGGGCTGATGAAAGGCGCCCACGAGATTCTTCCCTGCATCGATGTCGATCGCGGTCTTGCCCCCGACGGAGGAATCGACCTGCGCGAGCAAGGTCGTCGGAACCTGCACGAGGGACACGCCGCGCATCCATGTAGCTGCGGCAAATCCCGCCAGATCGCCCGTGACGCCGCCGCCGAGGGCGACGATCAGCCCATTTCGCCCCAGACCCATCCCCGCGAGTCCATTGTAGATACGGGCGAGTTGATCGAGCCGCTTGCTTCCCTCGCCCGGCGGGACGGGAATGCACTCGAACGCCATGCCCGCGCCGCGCAACGCGGACGACACCCGTCGCCCGTACAGTTCCCACACCGTCTCATCGCAGATCAGGGCGATCGCCTCGCCTACGGGCGCGTAAGACGCCGCAACGACCGGAAGCTCGTCCAAGCCCCCGGGACGAATCAGGATATCATAGGATCGCCCGCCGAGCGGCACATGCAACTTCTCCGTATTCCTCGTCATTTCCGTCATTTCCGTCATTTCCAAGCTTCCGTCCTTCGCCGTCAAGCAATCTCGACTTAAGTTCCGAACCACAACCTACAGACAAAAATCCCAATCACAGTCTACAGACAAAAATCCC
>JAISGB010000150.1 GCA_031263335.1 Eubacteriales Family XIII. Incertae Sedis bacterium | reverse complement strand
AAATGATAGGACATGCCTTTCTTTGTCCCGACAATCAGTATTCGCTCCCTTTTTTGTCCCACACCGTAATAGGGCGCGTTCAGAACTTTGTATTGAATGCGGTAGTCCATTTCGCCAAGCACGGAGAGGATTGTTTCAAATGTCCGCCCACTGTCATGGGATAAGAGGCCGCGGACATTTTCAGCGAGAAAAATCTTTGGCTCGACTTCATTTACGCAACGCGCAAACTCGTGGAACAATGTTCCTCTCGTGTCCTTGAACCCCATTTTTTTTTCCGGCATAGCTGAATGCTTGGCAAGGAAATCCTCCGGTGACAATATCGACTTTGTGCTTGTATTTTGTGAAATCCACCCCGGATATGTCCGAACCGATCACGTTCCAATGCGGACGGTTTTTCTTCAGTGTTTCGCAACAAAACTTGTCGATTTCAACATAGGCAACCGTATCTATCCCGGCTTTTTCGAGTCCCAACGCCAATCCGCCGGCGCCGGCGAAAAGTTCTATTGCCGTTACGGAGGCGGGTGTCGGATTATTTTGCTCGGTTTGCGAAACGGACTGCGGGACGGTCTCCAATTCCAATAATTCCGTTGGGGAAATCTGCAACAGGGCGCATAGATCCCGGACACGCGCCTTGATGGGGGAGTACGTGTCGGAAAGCATTACGGACATCCGGTTTTTTGTGATGCCGAGCAACGCGGCCAATTCGGCGTAAGTTGCAATCCCCTTGATGTCCATCGCTTCTTTAACGCGTACACGGTTCAGATTCATCTGTCGGCGCCTCCTTTCAACATCCCAACGAAGTTGTGAATATATCTTAACTTCGAATAACCCGTCCTGTCAAGGGGGGGGGGAGAACATTTGTTTGAGAAAATGTGATTTCAGATAACTGTCCGAGCGGGGAATTGCCTCTCGGCATTTATTCATGATATCATACTCAATGCGTTTCGGCATGCTTGAATTTGAGTAGTTACTTTGAGTGAGAAACGAAGGAAATAAATTATTCGCCCGGTATTGACATGGGAGAGGGTAGATGGGATATGATAAAGGCGGAGGACGACGCGATTGAGCATCATTGAAATAGAGAATCTCAAGAAAAGCTATGGCCGGACGGAAGCCGTGAAGGGCCTCGATTTTTATGTGAACCGAGGCGATCTGTTCGCTTTTCTCGGACCCAACGGCGCGGGAAAATCCACCACCATCGACATCCTGTGTACCTTGCTCTCATATGACGAGGGGCGGGTCCTGATCGACGGCAAGCGGCTCGGGAGGGACGACGCCGGCATCCGAGAGGTCATCGGCGTGGTCTTTCAGGACAGCGTGTTGGACGCCTTGCTCACGGTCGAGGAAAACTTGGTGATACGGGCCGGCGTTTACGGCGCCTGCGGTTCCTCGGCGAAGCGAGGTATCGCCGAGATCGCGGAGGCGACCGGGATTGCGGAGTTGCGCGGCAGAAGGTACGGCAAGCTGTCCGGCGGGCAGAAGCGGCGGGCGGATATCGCGCGGGCGCTCGTGAATACGCCCAAGATCCTGTTCTTGGACGAGCCGACGACGGGACTCGATCCCCAATCGCGGAACAATATATGGGAGATCATCGACCGGCTGAAAACTCAAATGGGCGTGACGGTCTTTATGACCACGCACTATATGGAGGAAGCCGCAAAATCCGACTATGTGACCATCATCGACGACGGCCGGATCGTGGCGCGCGGTACGCCCGCCGAACTGAAGGCGCAATACGCGCGCGACCGCTTGCTGTTGCGTTTTCGCGGGGAGGAGAACGGGCGAAAGCTCATGGCGACGCTCGATGCGCGCGCCTACGCGGCGGCAGGGGATGTGATCGAATGCAAATTGCCCTCGACGCTTGCGGCCATCCCGATTCTGCGGGAAGCGGAAGCGCTCATCGAGGGGTTTGAGGTGGTCGGCGGATCGATGGATGATGTCTTTATGGAGATCACGGGAAAGGCGTTGCGGGAGTGAGATACTTTCTTGTCCGAAATTTGAAGGTCTTTTTCAGGGACAGGGCGAACGTGTTCTTCTCGCTGTTGGCCGTGTTCATCATCATCGGCCTGTATGTGCTGTTTCTGGGAAACATGTGGGGCGATGAGGCGGGCGTCAAAGACATGGATCTGCTCGTCGACGTATGGATGTTCGCGGGCATGATGGCCGTCGTCTCGCTGTCGACCACGCTCGGGGCGTTCAGCACTATGGTTCATGACCGCGACCGGAAGATATACCGGGATTTTTACGCCTCGCCGCTCGGGCGCGGCCGGATCACGGGAGGCTATATTCTGGGATCCTTTATCGTCGGCGTCATCATGGGCGCGGTCGCGTTCATCCTGATCGAGATATACGTCGCCGCTTCCGGCGGCATCGTTTTGGATCTGCTCGCGTGTGTGAAAACGATCGGCGTGATCCTCATCGGTACGCTGAACGGGACCGCCCTCATGGGACTGATCGTCTCCTTTGTCAAAAGCGAGAGCGTCTACGCCGTCGTGAGTACGATCGTCGGAACCTTGTCCGGCTTTATCACGGGTTGCTACATCCCGATCGGTTCATTGCCGGAGGCCGTTCGGGTCGCGGTGAAGATCTTTCCCGGGACACATACGGGCTTGCTGTTCCGTCAAATATTCACAGAGCAACAGCTTGCCGCCTCGTTCGAGTCTCTGCCCGCGTCCGCCGCCGAAGATTTCAGCGAGACGATGGGCATTACGGCGCGGTTCGGGGACATGACAATCACGCCCGTCATGAGCGTCGTCTATCTCGCCGTGACCGCAGCGATATTCTTCCTTATCGCCGCGCTGAATCTGTCCCGCAAGAATCGGGGCTGATCGGGATCTCGCCAAAACCCTCGTCCTTCCGCGCTTTCATCGCCTTTTGCCGATTGCCGATGATCGTATTGTTCCCGGAGAAGATCATATTGACATCGACCGTATTACGTTATATAGTACAGACAGTACGGATATGGCATAGGGCTTATGGGCGGCGGCCGCGCGGCACTTCCGCGGGCGAGAAAGATCCGGCTACGGCTACAGCTACAGCTACAGCCCAAAGCCATTGTTAGGCAGGTGTGGCGGCGCTTCCGCGATCGAGACATGACGGATATGTTTCAATTGGATTTTAAGAGCAGGAAATCGATTTACGAACAGGTGACGGATCGTCTGAAGGAACGGATCTTCCTCGGGATGATCCGCGCCGACGAGAAGCTGCCGTCGATCCGCGAACTGTCCAAGCAGTTGACCGTCAATCCGAACACCGTACAAAAGGCGTTTCGGGAGTTGGAGCGGCAGGGCTATATCTATACGGTCTCCGGCGTGGGTTCCTTCGCTTGCGCGCGGGACGGCGTAAAGCCGGACGCGCGTCTCATCGCGGAGGCGAAATCCAAACTTGAGGAGGTCATCAAGGGCTTATACTTTCTCGTTCCCGATAGGGACGGCGTCGCGCGGGAGATCGACGCGATCATGAAGGACATGCAGAAAGGAACAGACGCAGATGATTAACATCCGCAAGCTGAACAAGAGCTTTGACGGGAATCCGGCCTTGAGCGAATTCGACATGACCGTCAGGAGCGGTTCCATCTACGGGTTGGTCGGAACGAACGGCGCGGGCAAGACGACCGTCCTCAAGCTGATCAACGGGGTGCTGAAGGCGGACAGCGGCGCCGTACTGATCGACGGGCGGCCGGTCTACGAGAACGCGGCTGTCAAGGAGAAGATCGCCTTCATCCCGGACGACCTCACCTTTTTCTTTCCCTACACGTTGGCGGACGCGGGGCGCTTCTTTTCGGAACTGTACCGGGACTGGGACGGCGGGCTGTTTGATGAGATCATCGGCCGGTTCGGATTGGACAGAAAGCGGAAGATGGGCAAGTTCTCCAAGGGGATCCGGAAACAGGCCGTATTTGCGCTGTCCTTCGCGTCCGTGCCGGATTGCCTGATTCTCGACGAACCCATCGACGGATTGGACCCGATCGTCAGAAGGGTCGTCCGGAAGTACATCGTAGACGCGGCGGCGGATCGTGGGATGACCACCCTCATTTCCTCGCATAACCTACCGGAGATGGAGGGCTTCTGCGACAGCGTGGGCGTCATCTCCAAGGGGCGCATGGTCTTGGAGGGGGAATTGGACGAGCTCACGACGGATATCCACAAATTACAGGTGTCCTTCGGCGGACCGGGCAAGCGTCCGGAGGACGCCTATGACAGGTTGGACGTGAAGCGTCTGCAATCCGAAGGTTCCGTCGACCATCTGATCGTCCGCAACAATAAAGAGGATTTGGAGCGGTTCAAAAATGAAAAGCGGCCGCTCCTGTTCGACAGGCTTCCGTTGACGTTGGAGGAGGTATTCATCTATGAGTTGGGAGGTGGGAACGATGAGATCCAAGACATCCTCTGATGTCCGCGCGCGTTTGCTTTCCGCGCCGATCATAAAGGAGAACATCCGCAGGTTCCTGCCGATATCGATCGTGGCCGCCTTGCTCTGCCTCCTGTCCGGGCCGTTCATGCTCCTGCTCGTC
>JAISGB010000231.1 GCA_031263335.1 Eubacteriales Family XIII. Incertae Sedis bacterium | reverse complement strand
AGATCGAGCGGCTGAAAGGACTGAATGAACGACTCGGTTCCGTCGTGGGCGTCCTCCTCTTCGACGAGGAAGCCTACGCGGAAGCCGCCCACGATTTTTACGCGCGCCTCCGCGCGTTGGATGAGGAAGGCGTCGATCTGATATTGGCGGGCGCGCTGCGCGAAGGGGACGGCCTCGGATTCGCGGTCATGAATAGAATGATGAGAAGCGCGGGCCATCAAATTATTAACATATAAATTTATATTCCCGATCCTGTCTCCAAGTGTGGTATAATCCCCGGTGAGGGGATCGGTTATGAACCATAACCCATAACCCAAATCAACAATCAGATCAAGACCGTTGAATCGTTTCCTTACAAAAAGCAGTAAAATGTTCAAGTTTTGTACCTATAATAGTGAGGGGGGAGATTTACTTGATAGAACCGGAAATAAAGGAACTCGTTGAGAAGGCGATCCGCGGGGATGACGCCGCTTTTTCCGAATTGTGCCGCAGGAAATCCAAGGACATCCTCTACTATGTGGGCAAGTTGATCTCGAACAAGGATGACGCGGAGGATGCGGCGCAGGAAGCCATCCTCAGCATGTATCAAGGTATTCGGCGGTTGCAACACCCGGAGGCCTTTTACGCGTGGATGTACCGCGTCATCACCAATCGCTGTTTTAACTTCCTCGGCGCACAGGGCGCGGGAAGGATGAAGGAGATCGACATCACGTTGTTCGACGACCGGCTGACGGAGGAAAAGGCCGAATTCCTTCCCGAAGAATATCTGCAGCGTGAGGATGTGCGGAGCAGGCTCATCGCGATCATCAACAGGTTGCCGCGCAAGAGGCGCAGCGCCGTGCTCATGTACTATTACGAAGATCTGTCCTACGCGGAGATCGCGTACGCGTTGAATGTATCGGTCAGCACCGTTTCGACCAATCTCATGCGGGCGCGGAATGATATCAGGAAAGAGTTGGAAAAAGAGATGGAAGCGCGGACGGAAAATACATTGGATTTCAAGAAGAAGGCGGGAACGAGCGCGCCGCTCATCGTACGCGCGCTGAGCGACGACGCGACGGAATCCCTGCCCGCCGCCACCGTGGATCAGTTCCAAAAGCGTTGGGGCGAGGCCTTGCTCCTGAAGCAACAGGCCGCTTCCGCCGCCGCGTCGGGCGTGTCGGCCGGTTCCGTCAAGATCATCGCTTGCGCCTTGGCGGGGATCGCGGTGATCGCCGCCGGCGTCTTTGTGGCGACGGGCGGCGTCCGGCCGGAAGGATGGGTGAGCGCGGTTTCGGCAGAGGATCTGTCGGGCGGAGCGCTGTTATTCTTGGACGGGGACTGCGATTGCGGCCATGTGAACCCCAAGGATATCAGGACGGAAGGCGTTCGGCTTACGAGCGGAAACGAGCGTTGGCGCATTGAGGCGATCGCCGAGGAAGGGATCGCGCCGCGCGAGGAGGAGACCGACGCGGGAAGCGCCGTCCCCGAGGGGACGCCCGTGTACAGCGGCGACGGCGCCGAACTCGCCCAAATGCTCGCCTTTCTGTATGACACGAGGGCGGACGGCGCGTATATCGTGTACTATGACCGGACGGACGACCGGGGCAACAAGGTCGAGATCGACAGGGAATTCCGCATAGACACGCGGGATTTCCCCGTCGGATATTATCAATAGGCCGTTTTAAAATCGGGTGTTCCGTTGAACTTCTCATCGGATCGAAAGTGCTCGCGACCGCGACGGTTTCGATCCGATTTTGTTTTTTGATTTAAGTGGCAAAACCCGCCTTGGTCCGCACATCCAAAACAAAAAATATCGGCGCGATTTTTTGACCTGCGGTCGAAACGCGCCCGGCCGTATCATAAATGTCCGCGCCGGCGCTCCGCATTTATGATATACTGTTATAGTTATATCATCGTTAAAGTTCGAGGCATCGTCTTGACGGGTTTCATGATCGGCGCCGGAATACAGCGGATTTGGACGCGCGCGGGAAGACCCGCGTTTTTGCGGCGGGTTTTTACTGAAGTATGGGGATCAAGGTCGCGAAGTTTGGCGGCACATCGGTGGCCGACGCGAATCAGATCAGGAAGACGGGAGAGATCATCCGATCGGACGGGGACAGGCGGATCGTCATCGTGTCCGCTCCGGGCAAACGCTTCGACGCGGACAACAAGATCACGGATCTGCTTTACCTGTTGAAAACCCACATGGAGCAGAACGCGCCTTATGAACAGGTGTTGCAGATCATACGCGATCGCTTCTTGGAGACGGAGCGCGAGCTCGGCGTGCGCGCGGGCGTCGCCGAGGAGTTCCGCGTGATAGAGGCGCGGCTTGTCGAAGGCGCTTCCGCCGATTACATCGCTTCGCGCGGGGAATACATCAGCGCGAAGATCGTCGCGGCGTATCTCGGTTTCGATTTTGTCGACGCGGCGGGCTTGGTGCGTTTCGGCGCCAAGGGGAAATTCCTGCGCGAGGAAACCAAGGAGGCGCTCGGGGCGACCCTGTCCGCGTGTGAGCGCG
Organism: Eubacteriales Family XIII. Incertae Sedis bacterium; assembly: GCA_031263335.1. Classification (GTDB taxonomy): domain Bacteria; phylum Bacillota; class Clostridia; order Peptostreptococcales; family Anaerovoracaceae; genus JAISGB01. The sequence continues at coordinate 1,254 of JAISGB010000231.1, read as the reverse complement.
CGGTGTTGCCGGGCTTCTACGGCACGCGGCCGGACGGGGAGATCAAGACCTTCAGCCGAGGCGGTTCGGACATCACGGGCGCGCTTGCGGCCGGCGCCGTCGGCGCGGACGTCTATGAAAACTGGACCGACGTGTCGGGCTTCCTCATGGCGGATCCGCGGATCGTCGCGAACCCGAAGGCCATCGACGTCATCTCCTACAAGGAACTGCGGGAACTGTCCTACATGGGGGCTTCCGTGCTTCACGAAAACGCCATCTATCCGGTTCGGTTGGCGGGTATCCCGATCAACATCCGGAACACCAACAGACCCGAGGACAAGGGCACGATGATCGTGGCCGACGACATCGCCGAAGAACAGGGGCGGGGGCAACGGATCATCACGGGCATCGCGGGCAATCGGGATTTCACCGTTATCGCCATCTACAAGAATATGATGAGCGCCGAGGTGGGATTTATCCGGCGCGTCCTCGGCATATTGGAGGATTACGATGTCTCCGTCGAGCACATCCCCAGCGGCGTGGATACCGTATCCGTGGTCATCGCGGACAGGTATTTGAACGGCAAATTGGACGATATCATCGATGACATCGAACGAAAGACCCAGGCGGACAGCGTGGAGGTGTTTGAGAATATGTCGTTGATCGCCACGGTGGGCAGCGGGATGATGTCGAGAAAAGGCGTAGCCGCCTCCCTCTTTGCGGCCCTCGCCGACGCGGGCGTCAATATACGCATGATCGATCAGGGCAGCAGCGAGATGAACATCATCGTCGGTGTGGAAAACGAGGATTTTGAAACGGCGATCAAGGCGATATACAACGTCTTTGTGCCGACGGGCTGAACGGCGGAAGGACAGCGGACGCGGGCAATGCGCGTGAACGGACGAATGGAACGGCGGACCCGATTCGGGCGAAAAGGATGAACGGAAGATGGGATTATTTGAAAAGATATTGCCTGACTTAAATAAGAAAGAAGTGGGCAAGATAGAGAAGACGGCGGATCGCGTCATGGTTTTGGAAGCCGAATACGGCGCCCTTACGGACGAGGAGTTGCGCAAAAAAACCGACGAGTTTCGGACGCGGGTCGCCGAGGGCGAGTCGTTGGACGACATCTTGCCGGAGGCGTTTGCCGTCTGTCGCGAGGCGTCGTCCCGCAGTTTGGGCATGAAGCACTTCAAGGTACAGGTCATCGGGGGCATCGCCCTGCATCAGGGGCGGATCGCCGAGATGAAAACAGGCGAAGGCAAGACCCTCGTG
>JAISGB010000209.1 GCA_031263335.1 Eubacteriales Family XIII. Incertae Sedis bacterium | reverse complement strand
CGACCTCCTTCAAGTTGCGTAGTTTTGATTTAATATTTTTTTGTTATCGCGCATTGATCTTTGCGCGACAGCCGCTTACAACGAACTTTCCTTGTCGCTGACGCGCACCGCCAACAGATACGGACCCTTGTGCGCGATCAAGTTCCGTATCCCGGCTTCCGCTTCCACCCAATCATCCGCCGCAGCTCCGTCCATACCGTAGGCTTTCGCGATCGCGACGGGATCCGGGCTTCCCGAAAGATCCACGGCCGTCTGCCGGTCACCGTAGGCGTCGGTCTGTATCTCCCGCACCAAGCCCAATTTCCCGTTCACCATGACGATGATCTTCACGTCGACGCCGTGTTGCGCGATGGTCGCCAACTCCATCATGGACATCTGGAAGGAACCGTCGCCGCAGACCGCGATCGTGAATCTGCCGGGATCGGTACGCGCGGGTTCGACCTTTCCTCCGCCGGCGCGCGCGGGGGGTTCCTCCGAGGCGATGCGCGCGCCGATCGCCGCCGGGATGGCATAGCCCATGGTACCCATACCCCCGGTGGTGAGGAAGCGACCGCCCGACCGAATATCGACATTGCCCGCGGACCACAGTTGATTCTGTCCGACATCCGCGCAATAGATGAAATCATCGGGGAGCGCCTTCGACAGTTCGCTGACAAAGGCTTTGGGATTCACGCCGTCCGCGCGCGCGGCGTAATCGACGCGCCGACCGTTCTTCTTTTCCGTCAGGAAGGCGACCCATTCGTCGCCTTTCGCGGCCGGATCATAGGAAAGGATCTGTTCCATTACCGTCTTTACGTCCCCGACGACGGGGAGGAAGGTATCCAAGTTCTTTCCGATCTCCGCCGGGTCTATGTCGACATGGATGATCTTCGTCCTGCGTTTGACCTTGTCGGGCAACAGGACCGCCCGGTCGGATACCCGCGCGCCGAGCAGGATCAGTACATCGGTCTCGCTGATGGCGTCGTTGGCCGTGGATTTTCCGTGCATGCCCACCTGACCCATGTACAAGGGATGGGCGGTGGGTATCGCGCCTATGCCCATCAACGTGGAAACGACGGGGATATTGAGCGTCTCGATGAACGCGGCAAACGTATCCTGCGCCTTCGCGGCGAAGATGCCGCCGCCCGCACAGATGAGCGGACGCTTGGATTGGTCCAACATACGGAGTACGCGCTTGATCTGCCCCGCGTGTCCGTGGATCGTCGGCCTGTATCCCCGGATAAGCGCCTCCTGAGGAAAGATGAATTTCGTCTCGGCCGCTTGGACGTCCGCAGGGACGTCGATGAGCACCGGGCCGGGTCGCCCCGTGGACGCGATATGAAACGCCTCCTTGACGATCCGAGGCAGTTCCCCCGCGTCCTTGACAAGGTAGCTGTATTTGGTGAAAGGCTCCGCAGCGCCCGTGATGTCGGCCTCCTGAAATACATCGCGTCCGAGCAGACCGCTGTCCACTTGACCGCTGATGGCCACGATGGGAATGCTGTCCATATAGGCGGTGGCGAGGGCGGTGAGCAGATTGGTCGCGCCGGGACCCGAGGTGACCGCGCAGACGCCCGGCCGTCCGGCCACGCGCGCGTAGCCGCCCGCGGCGTGTCCCGCGTGTTGCTCATGCCGCACCAATATATGCCGTATCTTCGAACCCGGCAGTTTGTCATAGAGGGGCGCGATGGCGGCGCCCGGATAGCCGAACATACATGTGACGCCCTCCTTTTCCAAACCCTTTATGATTGCCTGTGCTCCGTTCATATCTATCTCCGTAGGGTTACGATTCACCGGTCACGCCACTTAGCGTATTCCGGACTCCGGCAAAACTATCGCGCCCGTTGAATCGTTTCGATTTAATTATTATTTCAGTTCCACGATCCAATTGTGGGGATCGGGTAAGGCGCCGCTCTGTATGCCCGTGAGCGTATCGTACAGTTTCCGCGACAGATCGCCGATCCGATTGTCATTGATGATCATATTCCTGTCCGTCCAACGCAACGCGCCCACCGGGCTGATGACCGCCGCCGTACCGGACGCGAACGCCTCGGAGAGCCGCCCCTCCTCGTGCGCCCGAAACACCTCCTCGATGGTGAAGCGTTCCTCCCGCACGGGTACGCCCCAATCCTTCAATAGACGGATCACCGAATCCCGCGTGATGCCGGGCAGGATCGTCCCGGTCAGCGGCGCCGTAAACACCGCGCCGTCTATGACGAAAAATGCGTTGGACGTGCCGATCTCCTCGACGTATTTGCGTTCGTTCCCGTCAAGCCACAGCACCTGCGTGAAGCCCAAGGCGTGCGCCTTTTCCTGCGATTTAAGTCCCGCCGCGTAGTTGCCGCCGATCTTCGCGGCGCCGGTGCTGCCCTGTGCGGATCGAATGTATTCGTCCTCCACGAAGATGCGCGTGGGCGACAGCCCCTCCTTGTAATACGGCCCCACGGGGGAGAGAATGATGAGAAACAGATAGCGGTTCGACGGCCTGACGCCGAGGAAGGCTTCGGTGGCGATGATGAAGGGGCGGATGTAGAGCGAGGTGTCGGGTCTGTCCGGTACCCATGTCCGATCCGTCTCGACCAACGCCTTGATGGCGTCTACGTAGAATGTCTCGTCCACGCGCGGGATGCAGAGCCGGTCGTTCGTTTCGTTCGTGCGTTTCGCGTTCATGTCGGGACGAAAAAGCCGGACGCTGCCGTCCTTCGCCTTATACGTCTTTAAGCCCTCAAACATCTCCTGCGCGTAATGCAATACGGCGGCCGCCGGATCCAAGGAGATGGGCGCGTACGGCACGATCCGCGCGTCACGCCAACCCCTTCCCGTCTCATAATCCATCAGAAACATGTGATCCGTAAAAACCTCGCCGAAGCCCAAGCCGGCCGGATCGGGCTTTGCCTTTGGGGAAGGGTTCTTCGTGAAAGAGATTTCGTATTTCATGCGCCGACCTCCGTTCGGACGCGACCCGCATCGCCGGTCGCGTTTGCCACTATTCCGTCTCCATTGATTTGTACTGCTCGATCAGGTCGCTCCTCAACCGCCAAAGCTCATCCGAAAGATCCACATAGTAGTTCTGCGGGTTTTCGAACCGAAGCAGTTCCTCCCACAGCGTATCGATCTGTTCTTTGCAGTAGGCGCGTATCGCGTGAATGTCCGGGGAGACGTACACGCATTTGCCCTTTTCGAATATCGGCTTCCGGATGTTTACCGCTTTAAAGTTGGCAAGCCGCTTTCGCTTCCATGGAAACGAAGGGTCGAAGATGATGTAATCATCCCCCGCCGGGACGGGTTCGTGATCCAAGGTGATGACGTCCGCCATGACGCGGCCCGTATCCTTGTCGAAGAGACGGTAGAGCGTCTTGTTCCCCGGATTTGTGATCTTCTCAACATTCTCGCTGAGCTTCATCTTGGGAACGATCGTCCCGGATTCCTCTATGGCGGCCAACTTGTACACCCCGCCGAACATCGGCTCCGATCCGGCCGTGATCAGCCGTTCCCCCACGCCAAAGGAATCGATCCGCGCGCCCTGTGATATGACGTCGCGGATGATCCATTCGTCCAAGGAATTGGAAATGACGATCTCGCATTCCGTCAGGCCCGCGTCGTCCAACATCCGCCCGGCCCGTTTCGTGAGATAGGTGATGTCGCCGCTGTCGATGCGAATGCCCATCTTCGCGGGCTTCACCTCGCGGAACACGCGGATGGCGTTGGGTATACCGGATTTCAGCACATTGTAGGTGTCGACCAAGAGTACGCAGTTGTTCGGATAGATCTCCGCGTATTTCCTGAACGCCTCATACTCGGATGGGAACACCTGAACCCAACTGTGCGCCATGGTGCCGAGGGCGCTGATGCCCTGATCCCGCTCGCAGATGGTGCAGGCCGTGCCGACGCAACCGCCGATGTAGGCTGCGCGCGCGCCGAAAACCGCCGCCGAGGTTCCGTGCGCCCGCCGCGTCCCAAACTCCATGACCGCCCGCCCCGCCGCCGCGCGCACGATCCGATTGGCCTTCGTGGCGATGAGGCTCTGATGGTTGATGAGCAACAGCAACATGGTTTCGATGTATTGCGCCTGCGTCACGGGACCGCGCACCGTCAGGATGGGTTCCCCCGGGAATATGGGCGTCCCCTCCGGCACAGCCCATACATCACACCGGAATTCAAAATTTCTCAGATATTCCAAAAAATCCTCATGAAACACGCCCTTTCCGCGCAGAAAGTCGATATCCCGTTCGTCGAACCTGAGATTCTTCAGATATTCGATCGCCTGCTCCAATCCCGCCATGACGGCAAAGCCGCCGTTGTCCGGAACCCGCCTGAAAAACAGGTCGAAACAGGCGATATTTTCGGCGACCCCCGTCCTGAAATAGCCGTTGGCCATCGAGAACTCGTAAAAATCGGTCAAGATCGTAAGGTTTTCCTTGTTCATTCTATATCAAAGCCCTGTCTGTCATACTTACCTCCATGCCGTCCTACGGCACAAACGAGTCATGAAACTTGCCGCCCCGCCTCAATCTCTGTACGGCATGGAAGCAAAGAACATCGTCGCCCGGATGAGATATAGTATATCATAGAATGCGGGGTGCGGTCACAGCCGTTTCAGCGTCGCCTCCACGATGTCGGCGCAACGCTCCGCGTCCTTCATGATCTCCTTGCCCCAGAAGCGGATCACCGTCCAACCGTCGTATTCGAGCGCGCCGTTCACCTCGACGTCCCGCACCATGTTCCGCTCTATCTTGGGAATCCAAAAATCCCGGTTGGATTTGAAGTCGCTCTTTCGTTCTTCCCAGTTGTACCCGTGCCAAAATTCGCTGTCGCAGAATACGGCCACCTTCTTGCCGTGAAAGACGATGTCGGGCTTCCCCTCGATCCCGGCCACGTTCTTCCTGTACCGAAGCCCTCGCTTCCACAGCGCCCTGCGCAACAGCAGTTCGATCCGCGAATCCTTGCTCTTGACCCGGCTCATGTTATACGATATCTGTTCCTTGGTTTTGACGGTTGCCATACGCGTCACCCCGCTCCGCGACGACCGGCGTTCATTCCCAACATCCAATCTGCCACGTTGAGTTTCCGTATGCCGTCATAGACAGGGTTTACATCGCGGTCAGCAGTCAAAAGGTATTTGGGATTTGAATCGCCTATGGCTTGAAGCGGCGCCAATTCGCGTTGTAACGTGACAGGGTCTGTCGTCGTGTAAGCAACTTGATAATATGAGACATATCCCTCATCGTCGACCGCAATAAAATCCACTTCTGTTTCTCGCAGTTTTCCGACATAAACCTCACGATTACGGCGACGCAGTTCAAGATAAACCGCATTCTCCAACAGGTGTCCGCTGTCGTCCGCAATCTTTCTCCCCAAGCGAATTTTCCTGAATGCCGGATCGGCCATGTAATATTTGTCCAAAGTCCGCAAGATGTTCTTACCTCGTACATCATAGCGCGGAACCTTGTACAACAAAAATGCATCTTCCATATAGCTTAAATATCGCCCTACTGCCCCTTTGTCCACTATGTTGCCATTCGAGCGAAGCGTGTCCGAGATCGAGCGGGGGGATACCGGTGAACCAACAGAATCAAGCACAAAGTCCATGATTTTTTCGAACGCCTGCTTATCGGTTCGACTATGCCGTTTGAAAATATCTTTTTCCATGATCGTACTCAGTACACTTGAGACAAAGCGTGTCGCTTGTGCGAGCGATCGTTGTGAAATTTCGAGCGACTGCGGGATACCGCCATGATACAGGAAGTACGCCAAACTTTCCTCTTTTGATATATTTGGCGCACTTGGACATGCCTCGCAATATTCAACAAAGGAAAAAGGGAGCATGGAGATTTCGACATAACGTCCGGTGAGAAGCGTCGCCAACTCGCCCGAAAGTAACCATGCGTTGGAACCCGTGATGTATAAATCAACATTCTTCTTAATGTGAAGGCTATCAACCATGCGCTCAAATCCCATGATGCTCTGCACTTCATCCAGAAAGACATAGTTCATTGCATCCGACACTAATCGTTCGGAAATAAAGCGATGAATATCCATATAGTCGCCAATAGAAAAAATGTCCAAATCTTCGAAATTAAAAAATTGGATTTGTTCTTTTGGAACATTTAAACGCAATTCGTCCGCAAACATTTCAAAGAGGGTTGATTTTCCGCAACGCCGCATTCCGGTAACCACCTTGATGACATGCTCATCTTTCAATTCGCGTAAAATCCGCATGTATGGTTTTCGTTCAACAAGTCTGCTTGTTCGCATCACCGCACCCTTCTTATCAACTCGGTTGCAAATATCGTATCACACGCGTCGCGCGTGTTCAAGCGCGCCCGAATTGTACGCCGAGGGATATTTCGCCGTATTTGCTTTGGCATTTTGCTTGCGGTAGAATAAAGATGCAAGAGGTGCATAAAAACCGCCTGTGTTTGGATGTTGCGCACGGCGGTTTTGGAGGGTTCGCGTATGTGCGCGGAAACAAAGGACAAGAACCTGAGCGAGCCGTCGAGCGGCAAGGGTTCGCGTATGCGCGCGGAACCGCAATACAACAAGAGGAGACAGCTATGTGTGCGTTTCATATATCGAACAAAGAGGATATCGTGCGGATCGCGACGGATTTTCTGGACGCGTCCGCTTACAATTTTGTCGCGCAGGATGAGGCCATACGGCCGGATCTCGCGGGTATGCGGATCTACGAGGATCCGTTGGTGGGTTGCGCGTCCGCGGAGGACGCGTATCTGTCCTCGTTGGCGGACAACGAGGCGGCAAACATCACCATGCCGCCGCCGAAGGCGTGGCTGACGTCCGCAGCCACCGTCATCTCCGTATTTCTGCCTTATACCGAGCGGATCCGCGCGAGCAACCGAGGCGGCGACACGCCCTCCGATGAATGGCTCCACGGCAGGATACAGGGGCAGGAATGCAACAAACAACTGACGTTGTATCTGCGGAACGCCCTGATCGAACACGGATTTGCGGCGATGATCCCGAACTTGGACGGACGGTTTTGGTCCGCGGAAGCGACCCGGCTCGCGGGCAGGCGATCGTTCAGTTCCAACTGGTCCGAACGCCACGCCGCCTACGCCGCCGGCTTGGGTACATTCTCCCTGTCCAAGGGCGTCATCACCGAGAAGGGCGTGGCCGGACGTTTCGGCAGCGTCATTACATCCCTGAGATTGGACGCGGATCCGAGGCCCTACGCCGATCGGGACGGCGCCTGTATCCGATGCGGACAATGCGCGGAGAACTGTCCCGTCCGCGCGATCGATCGGAGGACGGGGAAATCCCATCCTCCCTGTTCACAATTTTTAAAGGAGATCAAGACCGCGCGGTCCACCGTAAAATTCCCCTATTACGGTTGCGGCAAATGCCAGACCGCCGTACCGTGCGAGCATCGGAATCCGCGCAAGCGTTAAATCAAAACTATATAGCAAAAGTTAAATCAAAACTACGCAACGGTCGCGGTAGTTACCTTAATCTATTACGCGGATGCTCTTGATTACTACAGGCTCAACCGGCCTGTCGTTCGCGCCCGTCTTGACGGCGGATATCTTGTCCACCACATCCATCCCGTCCGTCACGCGACCGAAGGCGGCGTAATCCCCGTCCAAGTTTGGGGCGTCGGCGTTCGTGATGAAGAACTGGCTGCTGGCCGAATCCATGTTTTGGCTCCGCGCCATGCTGATGACGCCGCGCGTATGGCTGAGGGAATTGCTGAACCCGTTTGACGAGAATTCACCTACGATCTCCTCGTCCGAACCGCCCATGCCCGTGCCTTCGGGATCACCGCCTTGGATCATGAAGTTCGGGATGATCCGATGGAAGGTCAGCCCGTCATAGAATTTGTCGTTTATGAGTTTCAAGAAATTCTCCACCGTCTTGGGCGCATTGTCGCGATCCAACTCGAGCGTGATCGTCCCGCCGTCCTCCATGGTGATCTCCACCTTCGGGGTTTCCGTCCCCTCTTGGGCGCTCGACGAAACATCCGAATCGCCCGCATCGCCGCCCGAGGACGCGTCGTCGTTCTTCGACGAACAGCCCGAAAACGACGCGACGCAGATAAACGCCGCGGGAATCAGCGCGGAAAGAAAAAGCATTCTTCGTAATTTCCTGTTCTTGATCATGTCTGTCCTATCCTCTCACTTTCTGTTCCGGGCGGTATGCCGTGTCCGAACGCGCCCATCCTTGGATGCAAGGCCCGGAGAAGCGGAGATCCGCCCGCCGCGCCATAGGAAAACTTCTTATCTATGGTAACATGAGGATCGCAAATTTGCAATTGGCGACGCGGGATCACAGTTGCCTCGACGCCGGCCGGCGGCAAAAACGATCCATGGATCCCGCCGATCCGACATTTATCAACTATAGTAAATACGTCGGCGAGCCGCCTCGGCAACTATGTCGCCAATTTTTTGCGAGAATATGCGTAGACGAGTTCGTAGACTTCTTCCTTGTTGGAATGATTCAATACGATGATGTCGTTGATATAAGGCCCGTACAGATCAAGGAAGTCCGTCACTGCGGGCTTTATCTCCTCCTCGGTGTACGTCTTGTCGAAGGCGAGCGGTTCCGCCTCGAGCTTGATCCGCCCTCCGTATTCCTTCAGGACCGCCAAACGATCGTTGATGGGTTGGCCGCACCAAACATCCACGCCCGCCTCAATCATCGCCGGAACCAGCAGCTCGATCTTGCCGCAGGAGTGGAAATGCAGGTACATCCCGCGCGCGTGAAGGAAATCGACGATGCGTTTCAGATAAGGCAATATCATCTCGCGCACGGTCGCCGGAGAAAAAAACGGGGAATATTGTCCGCCCCAATCATCGTG
>JAISGB010000199.1 GCA_031263335.1 Eubacteriales Family XIII. Incertae Sedis bacterium | reverse complement strand
GGGGTGTTGTTGACGATGTTCTGATAACAGTGGAACACCCATTGGCAACCTTCCGCGTGTACGACTCCGTCCATATAATCGTAACGCCCCTTGATAAATTGGTTCAACATATCCTTCGTGGCGTAACAGTTTCCGTACATCTGCCGATCGGTGACGTCGTCCGCCTCGTGGCGCGCCAACACGCGGACGGGAAGGATACCGGCCGCATATACGATCTCCTCCGGCATATAGGTCTCAAACCATCCCAAAACCTTGCCTCCCGTGCGCGCTTTCCATTCGCGGGCATAGGCGTGACGATCCCTCAATATTTCCTGAAATTTATTCATCGAATTCTCCTTAGGAACATCTTTCCGATCGACCGGCGTCGGTTTCCCCGGCCAAAAGCGCCGCCCCGATTGCCCCCGCAATCTGCGGATCACAGTCGCTTTCCAACGCGCTTACTTTCAATTCACGCTCGATTCGACGCGTAACGCCTCGGTTCTTCGCCAATCCCCCCGTAAAAGCCAGTCCTTCCTCCACGGAAACATCGCCGATCTCCAAGGACGCAAGTTTGCCGATCACGCCGAGAACCCTCCACGCTATCGCGAAAAGATGGGCGGCGATGATCTCGTCCTCGCTGCTTGTTTCCTCGCGGAAACCCGTACGGAACAGGCCGATCGTCTCGGGGTTCGCAAAGGCGTAACACGTCGTACTCACCGGTTCGGGATCGGTCTCCGGGCGCAACGATTTTTCACCCAAGTCCGCAACGGGAACGCGAAGGAGATCCGCGATCTCCTCGACGCTCCGCCCAAACCCCGTCGCGCACTTGTCGTTCATCATGAAATCGCGGACCCCCGTCCACTCATGCAATCTGATGGCCTTGACCGTCTGGCCGCCGAGATCGACGACCGTCCTGACGGACGGCCCGAACATGAAACGGGCGCCGTAAGCGTGCGCCCGGACTTCATCGATCCGCGTCGACGCGTATGCGGCGTTTCGATCGCCGAATCCCGTCGCCGCAATCGAGTCGATCCGATCCAAGGTCAAGCCGGACGATCCGATCGCCTTTTCGATCACGTCGTCCGCGGCCTTCTTGAAATTCGCCCCCGTTCGGATATTCGCCCATCCGATCAGCGAACCCTCGGCCAAGATCGCGGCTTGGGCGCTCGTCGTCCCGATATCCACGCCCGCCGTAACGATACCGGGGCGCGCCCCGTCAAACTGCTCGGATTGCCACGCGCCCTCCGGCCATGTTCGATATTCCTCTGTCATGCCGATTCCTCCTGTCAGCGGTCCGATTCCGAGTAACGTTGATAATTATCTTCCAAGTCCGGCGCATAAGGAGCTTGCAAATGATAATCCACAGCCAACCCGCGTGACGCGACCGCGTCCGCCGCCGTCTGCTTGATTGCAACCAATTTATGCCACTCCTCCGTGTCTTCGGGATAATCGTAACGGTAGAACCCCAGAACCTTATTGCTTGCCTTTCGCGCTTTCGCGCCTTCCATATAAGCGACGCCCAGTTCACAGAGGGACAGGCTCTCGAGCGCCCGCGCCAATTCATGCGGATTGGAAACGTACATGCGCTTCCCCTCCGTCTCCAGAAGATCCTTCATGCGTCGAATGCCCATGTCCAACGTATGTTCCGTCTTGTATTCTCCGCAATAGTCCTGCATGATCCTCGCGACGGCATAGTTGAGTTCCTTCCATCCGATGTCGCCTTTCGCCTTCGTCGGCATATAGCAACGTGCCTTTTCCGCCGCGATCTGCTCGGGATCCGGCTCGATCGCGTCGATGTCCCTCGCGAAAATCGCCGCCTGTCTGCCCGCGTATCGACCGGCCGTTTGGGATTCCCCGTGGCAACCTTGGCTCGCAATCGGCCCGTCTCCCGCGACAAAGAGTCCCGGCAATGTCGTTCGAAGCCGCCAATCGATCAGATACCCGCCGTTGCCGGCGCGCCAATTGGCCGGGCCGCTCTGTGGATTTGCCCAAGCGCAGTCGATCGACCACAGGCTGTAGTCCCCGACGGGAAATTGGAGAAGATGTTTCTTCGGATCAAATCCCCAAGCCGTGAATTGTTCGTAAATCGGTACGCGGCACTTCCCTTCGTGCGCCAACATGAGCCGCCAGATGATATCCCTCGACGTCTTGCTCAGGCTCGTCATGTCCGTATAAAACGGTTGCTCGTACTCCCCCGCGCGAACCTTCTCCCAAAGATTGGGATCCGTCAAATTGATCCGATGCGCGGGCATCCGCTCATGATCGAGCGCGATCCCCCAACCGATGAAAAACGAACCTTCTTGGGACGGTTTGAATATGCCTTCCTCTGTGTCGATCAAATTGCCGTACGCGTCCGCATATTTGACGACCTTGCCGTTTTTGTCGACGACGCTCACGCCCTGATAGGTATTGTTGTTGTTTCCCGTGCTGTACGGGGCGTAACCCGTACCGGTAAGCTCGACCGGCCCGGTCATTTCCATGAGAACGAACTCCGCCCCCGCGCGCCAACCGATCGTATGGCCCATGCCGGATTGATCCAGATTATACATGGATTGGCTTTCTCTCAATTCGGGCGCGAAGCACCAGAGCCGTTGCGTCTTACCCGTACTGACGATCACGGATTTCGCTTTGAAAATATAGAACTCGCCCGTACGATCATGGACGCCCGTCGCTCCGATCACGCGCGCGCCCTTTTTTCCGCCTTCCGTCAGCAGGGACGTGACGCAGATGCGTTCATACACATCGCAACCCACCCTGCGCATCTCCCTGTCAACACAGGGCTTGATATTGGCGCCGTAGATGCGCAGACAATGCTTGTTCTCCAAGTCATAGGCAAAAAGGAGCTTCGTTTCCTCGTCCCGGAACATACTCCCCTTGAATTCATCCGTCTCATCGCGAATCTGTACGCCCATTTGCTCGGTTTCGAGCAAGGTGTCCCAACCTTCCTTGCCAACGATATATCGAACCAACCCGTTCGTATAGCCGTCGGTCGTTGCCATGGCCGCTTCGGAATACATGCGCGGCGTGACCTTGGAACAGGGATTCCGCACGGCGCCGTGCCAGTGATCCACGCCCGCGCCGCCCGAACCGCTCCGCTTGGTGAAGCCTCTGTCCGCAACGACCACACGCGCGCCCCGTTGCCGTGCGGAAATCGCGGCTCGGCATCCGGCCACCCCGCCTCCGATGATCAGCACATCGGACGTGACAATATTTTCTTTTTCGTAACGGACCGGATAAGGCCATTCGGGGACCTTGCCGGTCGCGTTCACATATTCATGCCAATTCATACGCCATATCCTTTTCCGGGTTGAATTGTTTTGGGGCGCCGTTATCTGTTGTCCGCCGGCGGCGTCGTATTGGGCGGCAACGGATCCTTCATGCCGATCCGATATTCTGCGCCCGTCTTTTTATCGATCCAGACAGTCGACAATCTCTGCTTTGCCGGCGTCACAAGCGTGATCGCCCGAATCGGGCATTCCTGAACGCACCCTCCGCAAAACCAACACTCTTCCGCATACAAGACGATAGGTTCTTTCCCCTTTTCGGGATTGGGAATCATGACATCCGACGGACAGACGTTGACACATCGATTGCACCCGATACAGGTCTCCGCGTCAAAGGCCAGAACACGACAAGGACCCGATTGGTTCGGTATGGAATAAACGCCCATTTCCCCTGTCTCCTTTCCGTAAACCGTAACAAAGTCCGAAATTCCTGTATCAGCGCCAGTATAACAAACGGCGGGCAGGAATGACAATTCTTTATTGGAATATCGCGCATTGCGCCGCTTCATGCGTTGAAATCCGTTTGACGTCAATTCGGAACGGGAATGTCCCGCGTCCGTGTTTCCAATCGCGCGCGAAGGGCAACCGCCTTCTCCTTCGGCCCGGTTCTCTTGAGGTATCGCAAGGCTTCTTCCATGGTCTCCGTCGCCGCCCCGGCCTCTCCCAAATCCCACAGAGCGTCGCCCGCCTCGATCAAAATATCCGCGAGCTTATCCAACTCCTCCAACCCGCGATATTTGTTCAGGGCGATCCCGAAATTGTCCACAGCCGTCTTTCTGTGACCGGCGGCGGCGGCGGACAGGGCGACCCGATAGCGCGCGTAGGCGATATGTCGTTTGAGTCCCAATTTTTCGAAAAGTTCCGCCGCTTTTTCATACTCGTTCATCGCCCGCTTATAGTGTTTTTGTTCTTCATGGGTCTCGGCGAGTTTGACAAAGGCGTGTCCCAAACTCTCCTCGTCGTTGATCGAACGGCACAACTCCATGGACTCCGAGAGATATTCTTCCGCCTTGCCGTAGTCCTTCAACCGCTTGTAAAGGAGCGCCTGCAAGAATACGGCCTTCGCGAGCCCGGCCTTGTTCGCCGCGTCCGTACGGTAATGCCGTTCCGCCTTGCGGTAGAGTTGCAACGCCTCGTCAAACTTTTGCTCGCCTTCCTTTTGCCAACCCTCATCCAAGATACGGATGTTCGGATCGGATTTTTTCTTTCGCAACATCATGAGGCGCGGAAGCAGAAGCCCGATGAGGACGGCCATGATGAGCAATAAAATGAGATTGAGGTTGAAATCCAAAATTCCGCCCTCCGATTACAGATCCGGAAACCACTTCCTATAATCCAATTCCATAAAGCGGGATCGTTCAAATTTCTCCTTCAGGGTCGTCTTTACGGTACAATCGAAGATCGCCTTGCAGGTTATCCCCCTTGCGTAAACGGACGCGTCGTACTGCGGCGAGGCGGAAGGCTCGGCGGGATGCCCTTTGGCCCCTTCGATCTTCACGAGATCCAAATTGGCCTGAAAACGCGTATTCATCGCCCATACGACATCCGACATGTCGTAGATATCCACATCCTCGTCGACGAGGATCACATGCTTCAACTCCCGATAGGCGGAAAAGGCCAAGAGGCCCGCGTTGATCTGCTCCCCGTCCTCCCCCGCCTGTTTCGCGATCTGCAGGATGGCCATGAATTTCCCGCCGCCGGCGCTCGGACAGCAACAATTTGTGACGCGTCCCGGGAGCGCGCGTTCACAGAGTCCGAGGATGCCCGCGGCCGCTGCGGTCCCGGACATCGCGACATGTTCGTCGGAATTGCCGAGGCAGACCTGTATGATGGGATCCCGACGATGCGTGACGGCCGTAACCTTGATCAGCGGCACCTCTCCCGCCGGCCCCGTATAGCCTCCGAATTCCGCCATACCGCGCCCTGTTTTCGTCTCCCGGTCCTCCTTGACGCGGACATTCGGCATCATCATTCCTTCTATTATATATTCGGAGTGCGCAATCGCGGTCTCGCTCACGGTCAACGCGGGAACCAACTCGATCGGCCTTCCGCGCAGACCGCCGGCCGTTCCGAGTTCATCGCAACCGATGGGCGTCGCGGGGGGCGCAAAACATACGCCGATCGAAACGGCGGGATCGTTCCCGATGCTCACGGTGATGGGCAAGGGCTTGCCGGACTCCTCCGCCTTTTTATGAAAATCGCCGATGTGCCGCATACCCGGCTTGGCCATGATCCCGCATTCATCGCGGCCGATCATGACGATCCGATGGATCGTGACATCCGCCGCCCCGGTCTCGGGATCGCTCGCCCGCACGATGCCCATCGTGATATAGGGTCCCGCGTCCGTCGGCGCGTTGCGCAACCCCATGATGATGTTGCGCAGGTCAAACCCGTCTTCATCGGCCCTGTGTACGACCTCCCGGCAGGCCGCGTGATCGGCCGGAACCGTGATCGGCAGGATCGGGTTTTGAGCCGCGCGCAGGAAACCCCGCGCGAGTCCGTCTGCGGGCAAGCCGAGCATCGCGGCCACACGATGGCGGGCGCCGAGCAGACCGATCGAGCACCTTACCCCGGGAAACCCTTTCACGTTATTGAACAGCAGAGCCGGCCCCGTCCTCGTCGGACGCAGGATGGTCCCGTTCGCACCGAGATAGCGATAGACGCCGCCGATCTCCCCGACCGGATCGATCTCGACATCGGTCTCGGCATATTCGCCGGGCATACCCTTCAGAAATTCCAACGCGGAACGCAGATCATAAATTCGACTCATACTTACCTCCATAACTTCCTGTTGCGCAAACGGGCCGTGAAACTTGCCGTCCGGTCGCAATCCCATCCTTCCAAATACATGCGCGCCGGTCTACATCACAAATTGAGGCAAAAACGTCACGATGATCGGGCAGAAGATCAGGATCAGGACCATGATCATGCACAAAACGATCCAAGGGATGCTCGCCTTGAACAGCAAGGATATCGGCACATTCGGATCGTACCTTGTGATCAACAGTTTTTGTATGAAGATCCCGGGTCCCATCGGCGGCGTCAACGCGCCGACCGTCATCATGAGCACGATGACAATACCGAACCAAGCCGGATCGTACCCGCAATAATTGACGATGAGCGGATAGAAGATCGGTATCGTCGCAAGCACCATCGCCAACAGATCCGCGACCATGCCGAAGATAAAATACAGAAAGATGATCAGCGCCAGAACGGCCGCCGGCGACAGATTGTGGCTCGCGACAAACTCGCCCAAGTATTGCGGGATCCGCGAAAGGCTGATGACTCGGCCGAAGAAAACCGCGGCGGCCAGCAGAAAGTAGATCATCGCGCAGATGCGCACGCCCTCAAGCATGGAAAGCCTCAGTTTTCTGAAGTTCAAATTTCGACCCACGAGCGTGACGATGATCATGCCGAACACGCCGACGGTGCCGGCTTCGGTGGGCGTAAACAGGCCGGCAAACATGCCGCCCATGGCAAGGGCAAACACGATGATGACCTCGATAATACCGCCGTTTTTGAGTCCGCGCCACCGCTCGCCCCAGTTGACCCGTATGGTCGTCGGACCCCAATCGGGATGCACCTTCACGAGGAAGAAGATCAGGATACAGTTGAGTATCATCATTAGGATGCCGGGGCCTATGCCGGCGATGAACAGTTTGCCGACCGACTGTTCCGTCGCGGCGCCGTAAATAATGAGGATGCTGCTCGGGGGTATGAGGACCGACAGCGTCGAACCGCTCGATATCGTCATTGCGGAGAGTTGGATCGAATATTTCGCCTTGCGCATCTCCGGATAGGCCACGGCCGTCATCGTGGCGGCCGCGGATTGCGGCGTACCGCAGATCGCGCCGAATCCGGCGCTTGCCACCTGTACGGCCATGGCAAGCCCGCCGGGTTTATGCCCGATAAATTTCTTTAAACATACAAATAATTTTTCTCCGATCCCCGTATAGGTCGCCAGATATCCCATGAAGCCGAACATCGGCGCCACGGATATCGCGTAGTCGGAAAACGTACCCATCAGATCCGATGCGATGGCGGTCCCCGCGACGATCGGTCCCTTGTAGACCAGCATCGACACCGCAGCGCCGAAGAGCATCGCATAGGGGATGTTCATTCCGCAAAACAGCAACGCGACGAAGATCACGATCGCCAGTATTCCGTAAAACATCGGTGACATATCAGCTACTCCTTCCGTGTCCGTCCGCCGTCAGTATTGAACCTCCCCGAATTTCCTGAAGTTCAATGTGTTTCCTGTTTTGCCCATCCAGAAATACAAGATGGTCTTGAGGAGCAGCGTGATGACCAAAACGCAGAATCCGATGGCGATGAAGGTCGCCGGGATCCAGAGGGGAAAATGGAGTTCATTGGAACTCTGCCCGTCTTCAAATCGCAACGCGGCCTGAATAATCAACAGATAGGCGATGATTGCCGTCCCGATCGTCGTGACCGCGTAGACGACGCCGAGGACGATCTTAAATGTTTTTTCCTTTAATTTCTCAAGAAACACCAACATACTGACATTCCCGTCCACCCACTCGTTTTCGATGATCGCGAACGAGGCGCATCCGAGCATCAAATAGCGAACCATTTCCGTGGTTCCCAGAATTGGGAAATTGAAGAAGCGGCGCGTGATGATATTGACGATGATCAATACGGCGTCAATGAACATGAGCCACATCGAGATCTCCGCGAATACGCGAAAAAACTTCGTGGCCAATTTCAGTCTCTTTTCTAATTTTTCATCCATGACAACCTCATTTCATGTATTCATATTTTACGCGAAAAATCTCTCCTGTCTCTTTACGCTTCCAACAGATCCGCTGATTGATGGGGTGGTTCAACGTTATCGCGCCGCCCCCGACGGGACAGTCCGCCACACATGTACCGCAAAACCAACATTCATCCGGATACAGGACGATGGGCGGACTCCCCTTTTCGGGGTTTGGCATAAGGACATCGCAACGGCATGTCTCAACGCAGTGATTGCAACCGACGCATTTCGACTCGTCAAAACTCACACATTCATTGGGTGTCGCCGGGTTCGGGACAAAATACGCGTTATACATAAAACCCTCCGTACCGCAGACCTAAAGACGACTGTGTTTTGCGTAGCACTCCCTCGGCGTCCCCTCCGAAGCGCAGTAATCAAACGGTACGCGTTCGACAAGGGTTGTTCCGTCCCGTCTGCTGATCACCAAATGTTGCCCGTCGGCGTCGCCGTCCCTCGGAAAATCCGAGCGCGCAAATCCCAACGCCTCGCTGCTCGATTCCCGCGCGAGACACTGCCGGATGATGATCTCATTTACCGCAAGCCGAACGGTACACCCGAGGATCCGTCCCAATTCATGCGGATTCGCGGCCATCGCCCGGGCCAACTCGTTTTCGCGAATCGAGTCGAGCCACCAAAGACCCATTTCAAGCACTTCCTTGCTCTTGATATCGCCGCAATAATCCTGCATGATCCGGCAGAGGCCGATCTGAATTTCCTTCCATCCATAGCCCTTGTCTCGACGCGCATACGCGTAGACACGCTCTTTTTCGGCGGCAATTTGGGTCTCGGCGGGCGACGCAGCCTTGCACGCCTCGGCCCACGCCGCGGCCGCACGTCCCGCGTAACGCCCGGTGGAGGCCGCGACGGACGCACCGCTCGCGCCGGCGATCTGATTGCCGGCCGCGTACAGTCCCTTGAGGCTGCTCCTCAGATCCCAATCCACAAGGAGGCCGCCATAGTTCAGAAAGGAGGTCTCCCTTATGTTGGGGCCGTTAACGCCGGCTGTTTTGACATCCCAATACGGTTCGCTCGGTATGCCCGCGTACTTGGGGTGAAGCACATTGGCCATGAGCATATCCCTTTCGGGATCGAACCCCGCGTTTGTCAGCGTCTCGACCACGGGGATCTTCGTCTTCCCCTCGGCGCCCAACATCAGCCCGAAAATGCCGCGTCTCTCCGTGTCGGACATCCGCGTCATATCCGCAAAGAACGGCAACTTGTACTCGCCCGACAGGATGCGTTCCTCCAGATCCGCTATACTGTGGGGTCCTCGGATCCGATAGGGGTTTTTCGCGCCGCCGGGCGACCAGTATCTTTGCCCCGGCGCGCGCGCAATCCGCTCGTCAAACGTGTTGAGCCGCTTCCCGTCGCGATCGACCCACGGGATCTCCTTCCCGTCGGCGTCCACCATGATGCAACCGTACCATGTATTGTCCGAATTCCCGGTCATATAGGAGGGATATCGTCGGCCTCCCGACCCGGAGTGGCTTCGCTCCATCATCATGAGTTTCGCGCCCGCGTCCCAAGCCATCACGTTGCCGTCCCCGTCCAGATGCGGATCGTACTCATGCGCGCCCGAACCGATATTCTCGGAAGCAAACGCCCAGAGACGTACGGGGTTGGCGGTGGCCATCACGGTCGATTTTGCGTTAAATACAAAAAATTCGCCTGTTCGCGTGCTGAATCCGGTCGCGCCGATCACCCTGCCCCCCGATCGGCCGCCCTCCGTCAGAAGTTTTGTGACAAATACGCGCTCATACATCTCCACGCCGATCCGCTTCATCTCCCTGTACAGGATCGGTTTGAGCTGTTCGCCCCCCTTGAGGCGAAGGACGTCTTTCGCGGCGTAATCATAGGCAAACATCAGCTTTGTCTCGGGGTCGCGATAGGCGGCCCCCGCATACTCGTCGTTCTCGTCGCGTATGACAAGACCGTAGCTTTCGAGTTCCTTCGCGCACGCCCACGCTTCGTTCATCGCGATATAGTTGACGTGGGCCGCGGAATACGGGTCGGGCGGATTCACCTCCAACATTTCGTCAGGGGCATAAGCCGCGCAGGGGTTCGTATTGCAACGCGACCAGTGATCGATCCCGGGGCCGGCGCTGCCGCTCCTGACGATCGGCGCCTTGTCCGCGATGATCACGCGCGCGCCGGCGGCGGTCGCGCTGATTGCCGCAAAGCTGCCCGCCAAACCGCCGCCGATCACGAGGACATCCGCGTCCACGCGCGTCTCCTCGCCATATTTTATTGGATAGGGCCATTCAAGTTTGTGGTTGCTTGCAAGATATTGCCTGAACTCCATGCAAATGTCTCCTCATCTATATTTCCCGACACCGACATACACGCCGGCGCCGGGAAAACAACATCATTTCATGGATTTGCCGGTTCAGCTCTGCGGGATCACTTGCCTCTCATGTGTGGGCATATTGTCCGGCAAGGCAAAGCTGCTCTTGTAGTCCTCCAATGTGCCGTCCGCGCAGGCGAGATAGAACTCGTTTTCACCTTCAAATGAGAACCAGTCGTCGATCCACTTCTTTTGATACTTTTGGATGTCCGCAACGATTCCGTCCACATCCTCAACGCCCTGCGCCTCAAGATCCTTCTTGTACTCCTCGAGCACCGGCTCGGCGAGCTTCGCAAACGCTTGGCCCTCCGCGGACTCCAACGAGGCGATCGTCCAATTGCTTGACGCCGCGCCTCCCGAGATCGGAGGAGACGTGACCACCATCATCCAGAAATACTCGGGGATGATATTCTCCCAAAACCCCTCGTTCCAGCCATCCAAGAATGCTTGCTGTTGGGACGCGGGCATGCTGTTCCAGACGTCCCGGTTCAACGCGTAGGCATAGACTTCGCTGTTCAGTTCCATCGCGAATATATTTGTGCAAAATTCGGTCCAACCGAGGATCGCCTGCCCGCCGAAGGTGGCGTAGGAAGCCGTCACCATCCCGTTGCGCATCGATTCGTAGACCTCCATGGCCGCGATGTCGACCGGGGTGCCGCCGAAGGCGGTAACCGTCGGCGAAATTACCGAGGTGGCGCGCATCTGAAGCCCTTTGACATCATCGGGGGTGTTGACGGGATCCTTGGAAATGATGACCGCAGGGCCGTTATTCTGGCCCGAGAGGAAGACCATATCCTTGTATTCATCCAGATCCCACGCGTTCTGCTGCGCCCATTCCGTGAAGGACGCGGTGCCTCCCGTACAGCCGCCGCTGCCGAGTCCGGGCTGGCACCAGAGGTTGGAGACAGGGAAGAGATCGGCAAAGGATGAAAGTTCGATCAGCGCAATGTCGCACATGCCGGACTTCAGGCCGTCCACCGCGCCCTCTTGGGTGACCAAGGTTCCGCTGTTGTGCCAAGTGACTTCCACGTAGTCGCCCAAGGTACTCTTCAAGCCATTCGTGTAATTATCCTGAAGAAACATCATCGTCTCATTCGCGGGAAGATACGAAGCCGCGTTCAGATCAAGCGTGACCCAATCGCTCTTGTCATCCGCGTCCGCCCCGCCCGTATCGTCGCCGGAAGTGCCGGTCTCGCCGCCCGAACCTCCGCAAGCGGCGAATGAAATCACCAATACGACAACCAATATCCACAGCAATTTCTTCTTCACGTCCTGTTCCTCCTTTTCCTCTTGATTGATCTCAGCAAAGCAATGTTGCATCCGATAAGTACGATCATATCAAAACCCACGCCAAAGACAATTCCATTTCAGCCACACAGTCCATTTTGGAATAGCGTCGCGTATCCGGTCCGACATGTTCCGTTTACATGATGACCGCGGCGCCGTCTCCGTCCTGCGGCAGGATCGGATTTGCCCTGATGTCGGCAACGATATCGGAAAAATCTTCGCCCAAATACCATTTCCCGGGCTTCAGTTCCTTCCCCTCCTTTCTTGCGTCCAACGCGGCGAGAATCCTTTCGGGGGTCGCCGGCAACTCATAGATACGGATGCCGAGCGCGTCATTGATCGCGTTTAAAATGACGGCATGGCCGCAACTTTGAAAACATTCGGACGCGCCGCCGGATCCGAAGGGACCGCCCTCCCTCGGTGTTTCGACGAAGGTGAACTCCACATCGTCGGGCATTTGCCCGCACTGCAATGTCCCACAACCTGCCATATTTTCATATTTTTTCTCGAAATCCGAATACTCCTCATAGAGGGCAAACCCGATCGCGTGTTCCAACCCTCCGATCGCCTGTCCTTCGACCGTCAATTTGTTGCCGATCACGCCGACGTCCGCCGAAGCGTGAACCGAGACAACATCGACCTTCCCGGTCATCGGATCGACCTCCACGCGGCAGGCTTGGACAATATGGTTGTGGTCCTGCATGGCATTGCCCTCTCCCGTATTGGGATCGATGGGTTCACGATTCCCCGCAGCCTCCCACTTGCCCTTGAAGACAGTCTCGATCCCCTCGGCCTTCATCTCCGCGTAGGTGCGATATGCGCCGTCCTCCTTCCGCATCGCGTCCAACATCAATTCGGCCGCAATGCGCGTGGCGTTTCCGGACGCGTAATGGCTGCGGCTGGCCGCCGACGGCCCATGGAACGGCGCCCTGCCCGTATCATCCTTCAGCAACCTGATCCGGTCGGGTCCGATACCGAGCGGCTTCAGCGCCTCGACCGTGAGAGCGACGCTGCCCGCGTCCCCGCCTTGGCCCAACTCCTGCCAACAATTGTAGTTCGTGACCGTGCCGTCCGGATTGAGTTCAAGCCACACCTCGCAGAGATCCGAATCCTCGCTGACGTGGAAACCGCCCATGGCCACGCCGATGCCGCGTATTTTTCCGTTTTGAGGATCCTCCGCCTTCCATTTCTTGGATTCTTCCCAGTACGGACGGAGTTTCTCCAACAATTCCTCAACGGAATAGTAATGATACGGCCGTGAATTCGGCGTTGTGTCGCCGGGCTTGATCGCGTTGAGTCTGCGAAAATCAAACGGATCCATTCCTGCCTTTTTGGCGAGCATATCGATGAGCTGTTCCATTGCCGTATACATCTGCGGCGAACCGAAGGAACGGTACGGGATGGCGTAGGAGTTGTTCGTGAAAACCGCCCGTCCGATGGCCGTAATATTGGGGATGTTGAGTCCATATCCCATGAAGCGCATCGTCTTGGTCAGTAGGATGCCGGCCGTCTCGGGATAGGCGCCGTGATCTTGGGCGATATCGAGTTCGCAGGCCAGAATCTTTCCATTCTCGTCGCAGGCGACGCGCCCATTCGAATAGGACGGCGCGCGTTTCCCGGAAAAAAGCTGGAATTCACGGTAAGTCAACGTGAGCGTCACGGGGGCGCCGTCCAAGGCCAGAGAGGCGGCGCCGACGATCCCGGCGGCGTCCGCCGCCATGCCGAGTCCGAAGATCCCCCCGACCGGATTGTTGATGACGCGCACCGTTCCCGGCGGCAGGCCGAGGGCAAACGGAAGGCCGAAGGTCGGACCGTGTACAAACTGCGATTTCACGCAGATCGTCAGCGTACCGTCCTCTTCCCTGTAAGCCTGCATGGAATGCGGCTCTATGGGAAGATGCGGTTCACGGGAGGAATAAAAGCTGCCTTCGACGACATACGGGGCCTCGTCGAAGATAGGCGCCGTATCCTCCCCTTTAAACACGGGTTGCGTCAAAAAATGATTCGGCGCATCGCCTTGGACGGAGAGGGCGTCGGGCAGGACGGCGTCGAGCAGGGTCACAGACGAGGGCAATTCCCGGATGTCCGCCTTGACGAGCTTTGCGGCCGCCCGCGCGTGCTCCCTCGTATCCGCCGCCACCACCGCCAACACATCGCCCTTCTTGCGAATGATCTCCTTGACGATGATATTGCGTTCGACCTCCGGCGCCTTGCTGCGCGGATGCAACACGTCCCGCGCGATATTGTTGGAGCCTTTGATGTCCGCAACCGTGATCACCTTGGCCACACCGGGGGCTTTCTCCGCCTCCGCCGTATCCAAACTCAACAATTTCCCCGCGCCCACCTCCGCGAACACGAGCGCCAGATGATAGGTCCCCGCCGGCATCTTGTCGCCCATATCCTCGCCGTAGTCGGTGACTCCCAACACGCGGCCGAGCGCGAAGGGACGAGGATAGTCCGTTCCGTAGACGCCGCCCCCGTCCGGCATCCGGAATTCGAGTTCTTTCATCGTCATTTCTCCGCGCATCACCTGCGCGGCGTCCATGACCGCGTCGACGATCTGCTTGTAACCGGTGCAACGGCATATGTTGCGATGCCGCGTAAACCAATCCCGCACCTCATCGCGCGTAGGATTTGGGTTCTTGTCCAACAGGCCCTTTGCCGAGACAATGAAGCCCGGCGTACAGAAGCCGCATTGGACGGAACCGCGCGTAATGAACGCGAGTTGCAAAGGATGCAGATTCGATGCGGTCCCAAGCCCCTCAATCGTCTCAACGGAGGAAAAATCGGGAAGCGACGCGGCTTTCCTCGCGCAAGAACGGACCGGTTCCCCGTTCAGCAACACGGTACAGGAACCGCACACGCCGATCCCGCACCCGATCTTCACACCCGTCAATCCATATCTGCGAAGCAATTCCGCCAGCGACTCGTTTTCGTCGACGTGCATCAAACGTTGGACGCCGTTGACGAGGAGTTCAACTTTGTGTAAACCCATAATACCCACCTCTCTCAGCAGTTTTGATTGAATTTTTAAATTGCCTATCGACAGTTGGACGCGCCGCCGTCAATGACCAACTCCGCGCCCGTCATGAAGTTCGACTCGTCACAGGCCAAAAAAAGCGCTCCGTACGCGAGTTCTCGGGGCGTCCCTCCGCGTCTGAGCGGCAAAACCGCGCTGAGTTCTTCCACCATCCCCGGTTTTTTCAATGTCATTTCGGTCAAGGTCAAACCCGGATGCAGACTGTTGACGCGGATGTTGTGCGGACCCAGCTCGGCGGCAAGCCCCTTAGTGAAAAGACGGACCGCGCCCTTGGAGCCGCTGTAGGAAACCAAGTCGGGGGCGCTGAACAATCCGCCGATGGAGGACGTATTGACGATCGTTCCGCCGTGTCCCCGGTCGATCATGATGGGTACGACCAACTTGCACAGGCGAAACATGGATCTGTAATTTGAGTCAAGAATGTCGTCTGCGGTCTCCTGTGACATTTCCGTAAAAGGTTGGTAGATACTGATGCCCGCGTTGTTGAACAGGACATCGATCTTCCCGTAAGTCTCGATGGCGACCTTTACGAGATTCCGCAGATCGGCGTCGTCCTTGATGTCCGTCCGCACGAATGTGACATCATACCCTTTCTCCCGGAGGCGCTTTTCGATCGGTCCCCCGTTCTCGCGGCGACGCCCCGCGAACACAACCTTTGCGCCCTCCTCGGCGAACAATTCGACGGCCGCTTCACCGATGCCCGATGTCGCGCCCGTTATCATTGCCACCCTGCCTTCCAATCTTCCCATATTCTGCCTCCTCTCATCAACGACTATATCTTGATCTGAACGGCCGAGCATCCCATTTCCACGGCCTCCGCAAGGTAACTGCGCAACGGTCACGACAATTTTGATTTAATCTTTGAACGGCACTTATCCGCTATTTACAATTGTTCAAAAGTAATTTATAATAGCCTCGAATTCTTCGAAACAGGAACCGAAAGGAGGGAAGCATGTTTGATTTCACCGACAAATACGCCGTTATAACAGGCGCGCGCAGGGGCATCGGTTGCGCGGTCGCGAAACGATTCCTTGAGGACGGGGCGGCCGGCATCGCGATCATCGACGTGACGGGCGATGTCGGATGGGCCAAGGAGATCGATCCCGAGGGGACAAAGATCTTGGCCGTGGGTGTCGACATCACGGACCGCGCCGCCACGGCGGTCGCCTTCGATCGCATCTTCGAGCGATTCGGGCGCGTCGATATCCTCGTCAACAACGCGGGCATCGTC
>JAISGB010000185.1 GCA_031263335.1 Eubacteriales Family XIII. Incertae Sedis bacterium | reverse complement strand
AAAGCTGACCGACAGGTTGCGGCGCGGGACGATAGACGTCGACACCGAGGTATTTGCCATGCTCAACACCGGATTGACCGTCGGATTCCTCGAGGAATCCTGCGACTGGATCCGCCGGGAGGCCGAGCTTTTGGCCGATTCGGGCTACGCCGGGCGACTGTACTGGGATCTGCCGCCGGAGATCATCACGATGGACGAGTTGATCGAAGAGACCGACAAGTATCGAAGCAAGGACGCGCCCAAGACAAACAACGACAGCAGCATCTGGATCCCGGACGAGTACGAGCGGGGCTTGACGTCCGAACAGTGGAACGGCCCGTCCCGGAAGCCGTCCGTCCGTCTGGCCGTATACCGCGCAAAAGCGGACGATCCGGAGGCGGAGTCCGCCGCGGATCCGATCCTGCACGGCCTGCAGCGCACCTATGACGAGCAACTCGAACTCGTGAATGAATACATCGAGGAATTCAACCGGGATCACACGAAATACAAACTGGAGGCCCTGACGCACAAAGGCGTCGCAACGATGTTGCTCGCGGACAGGATCAACGGCGTCCCGATAGGCGATCGCATCCTCAGCAAGGGATTCATGCGCGTCATGTACGGTTGGTGGCGCCTGTACGGAAATGCGAACGCGCCGCGTTGCGGTTCCGTCACGCTCAGCACGGATTGGTTTATCATGAACGAATCGGCGGGACACGCCTATCCGAACGACGGATTCGGCCTTTCGATGCGCGTCGCGGAATAAACCCGCCCACACAACAGCCAAATCAAATCGATCGCCCGAACACACCGAGGGAGGCGACCGCAAAATTGCGGCGCACATTCGGGGCAAGGGCAATATACGGGAGGACGGTGGAACAGAATGATGAAAAGCGTTTCAAACAACGCGTCGGGGGACACGTTAGCCTATAAAATCCTGAAGGATCACTTGGTGAGCGGAACCTTCGCCTTGGGCGAGGAGATCGAAATCCGCGTCGATCAGACATTGACGCAGGACAGCACGGGCACCATGGTGTACCTCCAGCTCGAGGCCATGGACGCGGGCAAGGTAAAGACGGAGCTTTCGGTCGCTTACATCGATCACAATACCCTGCAGACGGGCTATGAGAACGCGGACGATCACGCCTTCATCGAGAGCGTCGCGAAACGGCACGGCGTCCTGTTCTCCAAACCCGGCGGCGGCATATGCCATCAGCTCCATCTCGAAAACTGCGGCGCGCCGGGCAAGACCCTGCTCGGTTCCGACAGCCATACGCCCACGGGCGGCGGCCTCGGCATGATCGCGATCGGCGCGGGCGGCCTCGACGTGGCGGTCGCCATGGCGAAGGGCGTCTACCGCCTCACCGTACCCGGTGTGATCGGCGTCCGGCTCACGGGAGAATTGCGTCCGTGGGTGTCCGCAAAGGACGTGATCCTGCATGTGTTGAAGGAACTGTCCGTAAAGGGCGGCGTCGGGCGGATCGTCGAATACTTCGGGGACGGCGTCCGTTCGCTCTCCGTCACGGATCGGGCGACCATCACGAATATGGGCGCGGAATTGGGCGCCACGACCTCCGTGTTCCCGAGCGACGAAAACACGAAGGACTACTTGGAATCACAGGGGCGGGGCGATCAATACCTGCCGCTTGCCGCCGATGCGGAGGACGCCGCGTACGACGAGATACTGCATGTGGATCTGTCCGCGTTGACCCCCTTGGCGGCCATGCCGCACAGCCCGGACAACGTGAAACCCGTCGCGGAGATCGGCCCCATCAAGGTGGACCAAGTCGCCATCGGCAGGTGCACGTACTCCTCCTACGCGGATCTGATGACGACGGCGATGATCCTCAAAGGGCGCAGGGTCCATCCGGAGGTAAGCCTCGTCATCTCGCCGGGTTCGGCGAAGATCCTGTCCAAGTTGGCCGACAACGGCGCGCTCTCCTCGCTCATCGACGCGGGGGCGCGGATCATCGAGAACGCCTGCGGCCCTTGCATCGGCATGGGGCAATCCCCAAGGAGCGGCGCGGTATCCCTGCGGACCTTCAACCGAAATTTCAAAGGCAGGAGCGGAACGCTCGACGCGGACGTCTACTTGGTCAGCCCGGAAACCGCCGCGCTTTCGGCCGTCACGGGCGTACTGACGGACGGCATAGCCGAGGGCGCGCGGCACGGCGTCCGACTCTCGCCTGTCGCGCCGGAACGCTTCGCACGGAATGACAACTTCATCGTCCGTCCCCCGGACGCGGGCGACACGCCCGTCGTGATGGGGCCGAACATCAAGCCCTTCCCTCGAAATACCGCCCTTCCGGACAGGGTGACGGGCAGGGTCATCCTGCGCGCAGGGGACAATGTTACGACGGACGACATCATGCCATCCGATTCAAGTTTGTTGCCCTATCGTTCCAACATCCCCTACCTCGCGAATTTCTGCTTCGAAAAGATCGATTCCGGGTTTTCGGCGCGGGCAAAGGACGCCGGCAGCGGCGCCATCGTCGGGGGCGAGAACTACGGGCAGGGTTCCAGCAGGGAACACGCGGCGCTCGCTCCTCTATACTTGGGTATCAAATTCGTCATCGCCAAATCGTTCGCGCGCATCCACCGTTCCAATCTCATCAACAGCGGGATACTGCCGTTGGTCTTCGAGGATCACGGGGATTATGACAGTCTGCGCGCCGGCGTCAATCTCATCCTGGAGGATGCGCGGACGCAGATCGGGCAACCGTTCATGACGCTGTCGGACGCCGACACGGGCAGGACCTATCGCCTGATCGCGAATTTCACCGAATTGGAAAGGCGTATGTTGCTCGCCGGCGGCAAGATCAATATGATGAAGGAAACCCCGTAGGAGGGGTTGTCGATGACCGTCGAACAAACGCTCCCCACGATTTTGACCTCCAAGATCCGGGTGGACATCCTGAAAGAAACGTTGGCGCCCGGTTCGAAGTTGACCGAGAAGAAGCTGTGCCTACTCTATGACGTAAGCAGGACGCCCGTCAGGGAAGCCCTGCGCAGCCTCACGACGGAAGGACTCGTCGAATGGGCGCCGAACCGAGGCGTCTATGTCATCGGATTCTCGGGCGGGGATATGTCCGACCTCTTTCAACTCAGGAGGGTTCTCGAAGCGCAGGCCGCCCGATGGGCGGTAGAACGCATCTACAAGGATGAACTGGAAGCGTTGGAAGAAATCTACGAGTACATGGAGTTCTACACAAAGCGCGAGGACACGCGGAAGATGGAAGACCTGAACGCGGATTTCCACAGAATCATCCACGCGGCCTCCCACAACCGCATGCTCATCGACACCCTCGCCCTATACCGGGATTACCGGAAGTACAGCGCGCGCGTCGCGCCCTACCGGCAGGAACATCTGCCCGCCATTTTCGAGGAACACGCCGCCGTATTCGAGGCGTTCATCAACCGCGATCCGCGGACGGGCGCGGCGGCGATGGAGTTGCACATCGCGCGGGCGGCGAAACGGGCGAAGGGCTGACGCCCTCCCCCGCCATGCGGCAACTTCCTCAGTCCTTGTCCGCGCCGATGTCGATGGTGAAGTCGTCGCCATCCTTCACCTCCCCGCGAATGATCTTCGTCGCGATCTCCGTCTCGATCGTCTTTTGCAGATACCGCTTGATGGGTCTCGCCCCGTAGGTGGGCGAATAGGTCTCCTTCGCGATGAAACGCTTGGTGTCTTCCGTGAAATGCACCTTGATGTCCCGCTCCGACAGCCTGTCTTGGATCTCCGCCGTCGCGATGTCGATGATCTTGACGATGTCCTCCTCGGTGAGGGGCAAGAATACGACGATGTCGTCGATCCGGTTGATGAACTCCGGACGGAAATGCCGTTTCATCTCATCTATCGTCGTCTCCTTCACCTCGTCGCCGATGGTTCCGTCGTCCCCGATATGCTCGATGAGATAGGGGCTGCCGATGTTGGATGTCATGATGACGATCGTGTTCTTGAAGTCCACCGTGCGTCCCTGATTGTCCGTGAGCCGTCCGTCGTCGAGCAACTGCAACAGGATGTTGAACACATCCGGGTGCGCCTTTTCGATCTCGTCGAACAGTATGACGCTGTAGGGGCGCCGCCGCACGGCCTCCGTGAGTTGGCCGCCCTCCTCATACCCCACATAGCCCGGAGGCGCGCCCACGAGCCGCGAGACGGAATGCTTCTCCATGTACTCCGACATATCGACGCGGATCAGGTTCTTCTCCGTATCGAACAGCGCCTCAGAGAGCGCCTTGGCCAACTCCGTCTTGCCGACCCCGGTCGGGCCGAGGAAGATAAAGGACCCGATGGGCTTCCGCTCGTCCTTGAGTCCGGCCCTTGCCCGCAACACGGCCTCAGAGACGGCGGTCACCGCCTCGTCTTGGCCGACGACCCGCCGGTGCAGTATCTCCGGCAGCCGCAGCAGCTTTTCCTTTTCGGATTCGACGAGCCTGCTCACGGGGATGCCCGTCCATCCGGAGACGACCTCCGCGATCTCGTCCTCCGTGACCTCCTCCTTCAGCAGGCGCTTCTCCTCCGTGGCGTCCGCCCGCCCCTTGGACTCCTCCAATTGCTTTTCCAACTCCGGCAGGACGCCGTATTTCAGCTGCGCCAATTTTTCGAGATCGTAGGCGCGTTCGGCCTCCTCGATCTCCAA
>JAISGB010000140.1 GCA_031263335.1 Eubacteriales Family XIII. Incertae Sedis bacterium | reverse complement strand
TTCGCCCTTTTGGGCGGCGTTTTGGGGGGTTGACATGGTTGGTCTCCTTTCCTGTATGCGCGTGGCGGGAACGCGCTAAGCGATCGGTTCGCCGCCCGCCGTGAACAGCGGCAATCGTTCGAGATAGATGATGTCGTCGCGATACTGCGCGTCGCCTTCGGCGAGGATGGCCATGCGCCCAACGATCACCCCGCCGGCTTTCTCCGTCAGCCGTTCGAGCGCCCTGAGCGATCCCCCCGTCGAGATGACGTCATCGACGATGAGGATGCGTTTGCCCCGTATAAGCTCGACGTCCGCCGTATCCAAATACAGCTTCTGCTTCCCCGCCGTCGTGATGGACTCCGATTCGATCTCGAACACGCCGGTCATGTACAGCTTGGGCGATTTTCGGGCAAGAAAATATTTTTTGTCGCCGTGTTGGCGCGCCATCTCGTGGACGAGCGGAATGCCCTTCGCTTCCGCCGTGATGAGATAGTCATACGCGGGGGCGCGCTTCAACAGTTCCGTAGCCGTCGCGACCGAAAGTTCCGTATCCCCGAAGATCACGAAAGCCGCGATATTGAGCCGCTCATTGAGCTTGCAGAGCGGAAGCGTCCTCTCGAGTCCGGCGATCCTCATTCGATGTTCCAAAGCCCGACCTCCTTTGAATCGTTTTGTTTTGATTTGATTTACAATCGGTTCCGCGCCGTCCCATTCCGACACAAGACAAAACGGAGACAAAAATGAACTTTTCTCATTTTGTCTCCGTGGTGCCCGGACGCGGAATCGAACCACGGACACGTAGATTTTCAGTCTACTGCTCTACCAACTGAGCTATCCGGGCATAGTCGTGTCTCTCATGAAACCGCAAGATACAGTATATGAGAAAAAGGAGGATTTGTAAACCCCGTTTTTTGAAATTCCGCCTATCGAAGATCGATATTTATCGCGACGATCTCCGCGGGACTCCCCAACCGCACCGGCACGCCGAATTCCCCCACGCCGGAGCTGACGATGATCTGTTCCTCGCCGCGCCGATAAAGCCCGTATGAGAGCGTTCGCGTGATCGGGTCGAACAGATGGGCGGGGAAGATCTGTCCGTCATGGGTATGGCCCGACAGTTGAAGCTGTATTCTGCCCGACTCGGCCGATTCGTCCGTCACGGGCTTGTGATCCACGAGGATGACGGGCAGATCCTTCGTGAGGCGCGCCTCCAAGATCGAGAGTTCGTCTCTGTCTGCGCGACGATCCTCGCGACCGACGACATAGAAGGCGTCGCCCGCGAGAACAACCTCGTCCAAGAGGCAGACGACGCCCGCGCGCCGCAGATAGCCGAGGACGTCCTCCGTGTCCCTCCTGTAATCGTCGTGGTTCCCGAGGATGAAGTATACGCCGTACTTCGCGCGTAAGTTCTTGAATCGTTCCGAGGCGTAAGCCTTCAGGCTCGTCTGCGTCCCCTCGTCGAAGATGTCGCCCGCCAGAAAGATCACATCGGGGTCTTCCGCCATCGTCAATCTTACGATCTCATCGATCTGTTCCTCGCGGATCACGACGCCCATATGCGCGTCGGAGATCATCACCGCTTTCAAATGATCCAAGTCGGAGCCGCGCTTGTCGATCTCCACATCGTAACGAGTCACGCGGATGTGTTGTGGGACATAGAAGGCGAAGGCCGACATCACCGTACAGACCAAGAGGATCACAAGTGTCGTCCGCGCACCGTAAACAGCCGGGAATCCGCCCCTTTTGGGGATTCTCCGATCCCGCGTCCCGCCCAAAAACACCGGTGCGGGGACGCCGACGCGCGTGAACGCGGCCCCGCGCCCGGATCGTCGCCGGCCGCATACGCGCGCGAGGACGCGGAGGACGATCCGCCCGACATCCCAACCGAAACATACGCCCGAGAGATAGAAGAATTCACAGAGATAGAACCCCGCGACATAGGAGAGGGGCCGCATGTACGGCTCCGCGCTGCGACCGCCGAAAAATCCGGCGAAATAGACGACCAAGGTGACGGCGGCGGCGATATGCGTCGCGATGCAGATCAAGGATTTCAGACGCCTGCGTCCCTTGAATTCGATCGCGCCCCAATGCCAAAACAGGAAAAGATGCAGGGCGACGAGTATGGCAAAGGTGGCGATCCACCCCAACCCAAAGTGCATCCGCCCCGGAATCATGGCGTCCCCCGCCCCCGGCGCGTCATTGGATATCCCCCCGGGGTTCGTTCACGAGATTCCGCACCCATTTCTTCGATCTGTATCGCCAACGCGTGAGGAAGAATTTCACCGTCTCCTCCGCCTGAACACACAAGACCACGAGATAGATGGGGAGCTTCAGGTAGAGCGCGGCGAAGAAGGCGATGGGTACGCCGATCGCCCAGACGCAGAGAATCTCGGCGAACATCGCGAACAGCGTGTCGCCGCCCGCCCGCAACACGCCTGTGATGATCGTCGAATTATGTATTTTAATAAATAAAAACACGCCGTAGATCAGCAGGATCAGCGTTGCGTACCAACGCCCTTCCGACGTGAACCCGAACAGGCCGACGATCAGCCTCGACGTGATCAGGAGCAACGCGCCGGCCGAGACGCCGACGATCAACGCCACCTTCATGATACGGCCCGCAAGCCGATATCCCTCATCCAATTCGCCCTTCCCCAATTTCTCGCCCACGAGAATCAGCATCGCGTCGCCCATGCTGAAACAGGCGAGGGCAAACAGGTTCTGTATGGTATTTCCCGCTTGGACGGCGGCGAATTCCGTCACGCCCATACGTCCGAAAGCCGCGTTGTAGGCGGAGATGCCGATCCCCCACATAGCCTCGTTCACCGCCGTGGGGATCGCGTTGCGGATCACCTTGACAAAGAGCGGCTTTTCCCAAGAAAAGAACTCCCGGATGGGACCCGCGATGAGGTTCTTCCGCGCGAAGACCACGATGATGTAGATGATCAGTTCCAACGTCCGCGATGTCGCCGTCGCGAGACAGGCGCCCATGATGCCCAATTTGGGCGCGCCGAACAACCCGAAGATGAATACTAAGCAGAGGATGGTGTTCGTGGCGAATACGACGATGCTGATCTTCAGCGGGACGCTCGTCTGTTGCGTGGCTTTCAGCGCCGCCGTAAACGGGACCACGATGCTCCACGTGAGGAAGATCACGGCGCTGAACCGCACGAAGTCCTCGCCGAGATCGATCACCTCCGGAATATCCGTAAATATGCCCAATACCGTCCGAGGGAAGAAGATCGAGATGAGGAAGAACAACAGGCCGACGCAGAAGGAGATCGAGAGCGAGATGCCCGTCACGCGACGGATGCTTTGCAGATCGCGCTTCCCCCAAAATTGCGCCATATAGGTGGTCGTCCCGCCGTTGAATCCAAACAGGATCATCCAGAATATGAAATGTATCTGCGTGGACAGACCCACGGCCGCCAACTCCGTCTCCCCGAGATGTCCGACCATCAGGTTGTCCACCAAGCTCAAGGACGACGCGATCAAACTCTGCAAGGAAATCGGCAACGCCACCCTGAGAAGTTTTCCGTAAAATGTTTCTTTCTTTTCCGTTGCGACGCTCTTGTTCGCCATAGATGCCTCCACTCCGATGTCTTTTTTCCGCACAGAGAAAAAAGCCGCCTGAGCGGCAACTTTTTCCGTTGGTGGGCCTTCAGGGACTTGAACCCGGGACCTGCCGGTTATGAGCCGGACGCTCTGACCAACTGAGCTAAAGGCCCTTGTCTCGCGAGTTTTCGACGCTTTCATGTCGAAAACTCGCACAAGCAGTATAACATGTTCGGTTGCGCAAGGCAATCTATTTATTGACAGTGACTACGCAACGACCGGGTCTTGACGGAGCCGCTTCTCAGGCTTCGCGGATGATCTTTCGCAGAAAATCGCGTATCCTCTGATGATCCGGATTTACGAGGATGTCGTCCGGCGTCCCGCCGGCCACGATGACGCCGCCGTCCATGAAGAGTACGCGATCGGATATCTCGCGCGCGAAGTTCATCTCGTGCGTGACGATGATCATCGTGATCTTCTCTGCGGCCAGATTCTTGATCACGTTCAGCACTTCGCCGATCAGCTCGGGATCGAGCGCGGACGTAGGCTCGTCAAACAGCATGATCTCCGGATCCATCGCGAGTGCGCGGGCGATGGCCACCCGTTGCTGTTGGCCGCCGGAGAGTTGACCCGGATAGGCGTCCCTCTTGTCGGTCAGCCCGACCTTTTCGAGCAGGGATTCGGCCTTTTCCGCCGCAACGGCCTTGGACACGCCCGAGACCATCACGGGCGCCTCCATGAGGTTCTCGGTCACGGACATATGAGGAAAGAGGTTGAAGCTCTGGAACACCATGCCGAGCCTACGGCAGATCTTCAGCGTCTCCTTGCCCGAAATGTATTCGGAACGACCTTCCGCGTTCTCTTTCGCGATATATTGCCCGTCGATCCGGATGCTGCCCCTGTCCGCGGTTTCCAGATGGTTGAGCAGACGCAGGAGCGTACTCTTCCCGGAACCG
The DNA here is from genome assembly GCA_031263335.1 of Eubacteriales Family XIII. Incertae Sedis bacterium. Classification (GTDB taxonomy): domain Bacteria; phylum Bacillota; class Clostridia; order Peptostreptococcales; family Anaerovoracaceae; genus JAISGB01. The sequence continues at coordinate 1,030 of JAISGB010000140.1, read as the reverse complement.
GACGGGCCGATGACGGAGATGATTTCGCCCTTGTCCGCGTGAAAATCCACACCCTTGAGCACGTGCAGTTTACCGAAATATTTATGAAGGTTCGTTGCCTTTACGATTTCCATTTGTCTCCGGTCGATGAAACGCCTCCGTGCGGCGAACCGTCCCTATCTGATCGTATAATACGCGTAACGTTTCTCCAATCTTCGGAACACCTGTATGACGATGAAGGTCAGGAGCAGATAGATGGCGGCGGCGATGACGAGCGCGCCCACGTTAAAATCCCTCGACATGACCCGATTCGCGTTCCGCAATATCTCCGTCACCGTGATGACGGAACAGAGGGCGGTGTCCTTGATGAGGTTGATTGACTCATTACCCATGGGCGGCAGGATGATCTTGATCGCCTGCGGGAGGACGATCCGTTTCATGGTGAGCCATTGGTTCATGCCCAAAGCCTTCGCCGCCTCATACTGACCCCGGCCGATGGACTGGATGCCCCCGCGAAATATCTCCGTGAAATAGGCCGCGTAATTGACCACAAAGGTGATATAGGCCGCCATCTCGGGTCCGAACGCGATACGCCCCCCGCTGATGATGCCGAGTCCGTAATACGTGAAGAACAGTTGGAGCAGGAGGGGCGTGCCGCGGAACAGCCACGTATAGACGCCGAGGACGCCGTGCAGTATCTTAAACCTGCTCAACTTCCCGAGGGCGCACAGAACCCCGAGCGGAACGGAGAGCGCCAAGGTGATGAAAAATACCTTCAGCGTCACGCCCGCCCCGAGCGCGATGTATGCCGTTATATCCCACAGGTAGCCAATATCCATGCGTGCGCGCCGCCGCTATCCGAGGTCGGCTTGCGTAAGCTTCGCGACGTCGCGGATCACGATGTTCGCGTCGAACCACTTGTCGCAGATCCCGTCCGTAGTCCCGTCCTTCTGCATCGCGTCCAAGGCATCGTCTATGGCCGCGCGGCGCGCGACGGAACCCTTGCGGCAACCGATGCCGAAGTATTCCTCGCCGAGCGACTCGTCCAAGA
>JAISGB010000184.1 GCA_031263335.1 Eubacteriales Family XIII. Incertae Sedis bacterium | reverse complement strand
TGCGACGGAATTTCTGGAATCGGAAGGAGATCTGTAATGGCACAGAGAAAAGGGGGGCTGGGCAAAGGCTTGGACGCCTTGTTCGGTGAGATAAACACGGTTGTTCCCGCCCGATCGGCGGAGGAAGGGGCGATCCTTTCGGGGAACAGCATCATCTACGTGGATATCGACGAAGTGAAGCCGAACGCGATGCAACCTCGGAAAACCTTCGATGAGGAAGCGCTCGAAAGTTTGGCCGAATCCATTGAGACGCATGGCGTCATCCAACCCGTCATGCTTCGAAAAAACGGCAGGGGCTACGAGTTGGTCGCGGGGGAAAGGCGTTGGCGCGCGGCCAGAAGGGCCGGCTTGAAGGAAGTACCCGCGATTGTTCGAGATTTGAACGAAGAAGAAAACGCCCTCTTCGCCATCATTGAGAACATGCAACGGGAGGATCTTAACCCGATGGAAGAGGCCGCCGCCTTCCGAAACATCATGGATTCTTACGGTCTGACACAGGAGGCGGTGTCGCGGAGCGTGGGCAAAAGCAGGCCCTATATCGCGAATACATTGCGATTGCTGAAGTTGCCGCAGGATATTCGGGAGATGATCGTCCGGGATGAGCTTACCCTCGGCCACGCCAACGCGATCGGCGGGATTCGGGACAGGAAGCGGCAGATCGCCGTCGCGCGGCAGATCGTGCGGGAAAACCTTTCCGTGCGGGAGGCCGAAGCGCTCGCGATGAGCGAATCCGGCAAACAGAACTCGGAGAAGCGCCTGAAAGCGAAGCCTCGACGGAAGAATGATGAGATTCTGCATATCGAGGAGGAATTGACGACCCTGCTCGGGACAAAGGTCACCGTGGATTGCAACGGAAAGAGTACGGTGATCGGGATACATTGTTACAGCAGGGAAGAATTGGAAGGACTCATCGAAGAGTTGCGGGAGTTGGGAAATTAGTGCATCATTTCAAATAAATGGCGTTTCCGCCTCGGAGGAAACGCGCAAATACGCGGAGGTGTTCTATCATATGGTAGAAACCCTACCGATTCCGATCGCGGCGCTCGACGAGACGGAGACGATCGTATATATCAATAGGACAATGGAGGCGACCTTCGGCAGTCTTCTCGGGATGCCTTGGACTTTCCTGTGCGGGGACGCCGAGGGTGGAGATCGGAACGCGCTTTCGGTTCTGATGCGCGGGGAGCGGGCCGGGCGCGCGGAGGCCGTGCTTGCCGATGTGACCTACGATATGCTTTTCTCTTCCGTCACCGACGACGCGGGGCGGCGCCATACGGTGGTGATGCTTGAGGACGTCTCGGAGAAAAGGTATCTCGAATCCCGATTGAAGCAGAATGTAGAGAAGATCAAGAACGAAACAGGCGTCGCGAAGCACATCCAGAACAGTATATTGCCAATAGACGATGAATACTGGAAAACAGTGCGAATCAGTTCAATATATCTGCCGGCGGATGACCTCGGCGGGGACGTTTTTGATGTCGTGAGGCTGAATGAGGGAGAGACCCTGTTCTATATCGCGGACGTATCCGGACACGGCATACAGGCGTCGCTCCTGACCATGTTCTTGCGCGAGAAGGTGCGCGCGAAGAAGGATGTCGCGGATCGGGGGTTGGACGCGCTTCTGCGGGAAATCCTGACCGGATTCCTCGCGCTCGACATTGACGCCATGTTCTATCTCAGCATCTTGCTGTGCAAATATGACAAGCCGCGCGCGGAGCTGTCCATCGCCAACGCGGGCCACAATTGTTTTCCGCTCGTGATCCGGCAGGGCGGCCGCGTGGAGGAAATTCCCGTCAAGGGGATGCCCATCAGCCGCATCAGCGACGAGACCGACTACGAGGAGGAGATCATCGGCATGAAACCCGGCGATCGCGTGATACTCTATACGGACGGACTCATCGAGGAATACAGCAAGACGGAAAAAAGGGCCTTTGGCTCCGAAGGGGTCAGGCGGGTCGCGGAGCGGTTGTTCGATCGGGAGGGGCAGGCGTTGGCAAAGGCGATCGTCGCCGAGGCGAGCGCGTACGCGCAGGGCGCGGCCAAGGATGACAGAACCATCATCGTTGCGGATTTATTGTAAAGTTTTTGATTGTAGTTTTGATCCGATTGGTTCTGTTTTTTGCGTCTATTCGTTCTGTTCCTTCGGACGGATCTCCGAGATGCCGACGTTTGCCAACGCGTCCGCGCGATTGTTCATACGCGTCGCCCGGAGGAAATCCTCATAGGAGAAGGCTTCTTCATTATTGGAAAGAAACTTGTCGTAGACGGCCCCAAGATTCACGCGCTTGCTTTCGAGATTGATGTGCCCCTTGACTAAGTAAAAACGAAAGTCGTGTTTGGGCAGGAACGCGAGCAAACGCTCCCAGAGGTCCCGATTCTCGACGGGCGTCTTTGCCGAGGTCAGCCAACCGTTCCGTTGCCACTTGACGTACCATTTGTCGCGCAGACAGCGTGTGAGATAGGCGCTGTCGCTGAATACGTTTATCCGTTGGCCGTCCTTGTTCAGCGCGGACAGGGCGGCGATGAGCGCCATCATCTCCATGCGGTTGTTCGTGGTGTCCCGCTCGCCCCCGTGCAATTCCTTGATGTGCGCGCCGTATTCGAGTATCGCGCCCCAACCGCCGAAATTCGTTTCGTGCTGATTCCCTGCGCACGCGCCGTCCGTATGGATGTTTACCGGTTTTTTAGATGAATTTGGCATGTATCCATTATGCCGCACGGAAACGCGAAAATCAACCTACGGGCAATCCCGGTTTGAGGAGAGGGATTTCGCCGATCGTTACCAATCAAGTAACTACTCAACGGTCACGCTATTAGTTGCGAGGTGGAACCTCGTCACATCCTATACGTTGCGTATTCCGGAACCCAATGCCTGTTTTGTCTTCCTCACGTACGTCTGTGTACGCTCC
>JAISGB010000188.1 GCA_031263335.1 Eubacteriales Family XIII. Incertae Sedis bacterium | reverse complement strand
AGATCGGCGACATTTTCGCCGGTCGGGGCGTCACGCTGTCCGTGCATACGGAGGACAACGAAGACGGGGCCGAGCGAACCGTCGAGCAGATGGAGCGAACCGCCTCGGGGCTGATCTTCACCAACCTCGTGGATTTTGATTCAAAGTACGGACATCGGCGGGACGCCTGTGGATACGCGCAGGCATTGGAACGTTTCGATCTGCATCTTCCTCGGATCATCGCCCGCGTGAAACCCAATGAATTGCTGATCCTGTGCGCCGATCACGGCAATGATCCGACACACGCAGGCTTCGATCATACAAGGGAATACATCCCATTGCTCGTCTACGGCCGGGACATCCCGAAGGCTTGCGATGTGGGTACAAGATCTTCGTTCGCGGATATAGGCGCCACCGTCGCGGAAGCGTTGGGCGTCGCGCCGCTTCCCGTTGGCAAGAGCTTTCTTTCGCTCATTTCAGATTCTCGGGGTTGAGCGCCTCCAATTCGGGCAGGATGAATATGCCGTCCCTTCTGATCGGCGTATCATCGAAGTATATCTCGCCGCCGCCCCAATCCTTCCGCTGAATATTGACCAAATCCCAGTGGATGGCGCTCTTGTTGCCGTTGAACGCGTCCTCATAGGCGGAACCGGGCGTCAGATGGAAACTGCCGGCGATCTTCTCGTCGAAGAGGGTATCCTTCATAGGCTTGAGGATGTAGGGGTTGACGCCTATGGCGAATTCTCCGAAATACCGCGCGTTCTCATCGGTGTTCAGGAGGGCGTTGATCCGTTCGTCGTCGTTGGCCGAAGCGCGGACGATCTTGCCGTTCTCCACGTCGAACACGATCTTCTCGTAGGTAAAGCCCTGCTCTTCGGACATGGTATTGTAGGAAACGCGCCCGTTCACGCTGTCGCGCACGGGCGCCGTGTAGACTTCCCCGTCGGGAATGTTCTTCTCCCCGGCGCACTTGATGGCGGGAATCCCTTTGATGGAAAACGTCAGATCCGTGCCGGGACCCGTGACGCGCACCTTGTCCGTCCGAGTCATGAGCGTTACCAAGGCGTCCATCGCCGAGGACATTCTGCCGTAATCCAGATTACAGACGTTGAAATAGAAATCCTCGAATTGTTCCATGCTCATGCCGGCGAGTTGGGCCATGGAAGCGTTGGGATAGCGCAAGACCACCCATTTGGTGTGGTTGACGCGATAATCCAACAAGGGTCGCAGTACGCGGTTGTGCAGATTCATGTTATCTGTGGGCACATCGGACAGTTCGGACGCGTTCGCGCCCGCGCGGACGGCGATATAGGCGTCCATGCCCTTCATCTGTTCCAAGGCGCACGCGTTCATGAATTCAAGCTGGGGTTCGTCAGCGCCGAGCAGGATCTCGCGCGTGATCTGCGTATCCCGTATTTCGGCGTAGGGGCGCCCCCCGGCCGCGTAGATCTCCTTGATGATCCGCAGGATCAGCGGTTTCGCGCATTCACCCTCGTAGGAGATGAGCACCCGCTCGCCGGGCGCTGTCGCGCAGGAGTAATGCACAAGGTTTTGCGCGAGTTTTGTGATTCTTTCGTCCATCTGTCGCCTCCGTATATTCTCAACAATTGTAGCAATTACTCGGCGCGGGATCGCCGCCGTCCGGCAGTTTTGATCTAACCCTTAAGCGACGTCCGCGATCTCTATTATACCACTCGCCGGCCGCGAAGGCGCGCCGAATTTCCGATTGCCGCAACCGCCCGATTTTTCGTCGGAGGGCGTGTCACGAATATCTCGGTATGTGGTATAATATTTAAATGATGGACACATTGAAGAGCGGAGCGATACAGTTTTTACAGTGGATTACACCGTTTGGCATGGCGCCGACGACGATAGCGGTCTTGATCTTGGCCGCTCTCGTGTTTTGTTACGGCTATCTGCGTCGCAAGCGCGGTCCGCAGAAGGTTGCGTTGGGCATCTTGGGGTTTGACGCGGTGATTGTCCTTGTTACCATGCTGATCATGCTCACAGGCGAAGAAAAGATGGTGTAGCGCCCAAAGATCGAATCGGGCGCGGCGCGGGCGATCCGGGCGGACACCGCACGGCGCAAGGAGAGAAGATGAAGCATATCTTTTTGATCAACCCCATCGCGGGGCGCGGCAGGGCGAGCGTAGAGGTGTTGCCCGACATCGTTGCGGCGGTCAAGGAAATGGGCGTCGATTACGAGATACACAGAACCGTGAATGAGGGGGACGCCCTGCGATATGTGTGCGCGCGTTGTGAGGAGCATCCGGATGAGGAACTGAGGTTTTATTCCTGCGGCGGGGACGGCACCATGAACGAGGTCCTGAACGGTCTGTTCGGATTCCCCAAGGCGCAATTGGCGGTGATACCGGCCGGAACGGGCAATGATTTCATTCGGAATTTTCCGAATCGGAAGCGATTCAGGGATATCAGAAAGCAGGTCGAGGGAAGCCCCGTGCCTGTCGATGTCATTCGGTACGAGATCTTGGACGCCGAACCGGACGCGGAAGCGCCGGATTCTCTCGCCGGGCGGATCGCGCCGTCGGGATATGCGCTGAACATGTTCAATGTGGGCTTCGACGCGGAGGTGGTCGCAAAGACGGCCAAGATCAAAGGAAAGCCTTTCATGAACGGGACGACGGCCTATATCTGCGGCGTGGGCGTCGTCCTCGCCCAATTGAAGAAATTGGAGATGACGGTGGAGGTGGACGGAGCGGAGGTCGCCTCGGGGCAATTTCTCCTCGCGGCGGCGGCGAACGGCAGATTCAGCGGCGGCGGCTTCGACGGTTGCCCTCAGGCCGTGACGGACGACGGTGAGATGGATGTGGTCGTCGTAAAATCCGTGACGCGCGGATTCTTTCTCTCCATCGTCAAGAAGTACCATGACGGTACGCATGTGGGCGATCCGAGGTTGGACGGCGTACTGACGCACTACCGTTGCCGGGAAGCCGTCTTTCGCCCCAAGGGCAAGATGTCGATGGCAAAGGACGGGGAGACGAGCGAAGTGGGCGCCATAAGGTTCACCATCGTACCGCGCGCGATCCGACTGTCGATGCCCGCCGGATCCGACCCGGCCGTTTCGGATAAATCCGAATAGTATCGGCGTACTTTTCAATCGTATGCAGGCTAAATATGTTATCAAGATAAATTTTTATGAAGGAGTAAGCGGTTTGTAACTTACTGAAACATAGACCGGCAAATCTTGAAATTATTCTTGACGTCTTTTCGAAAATAAGATATGATTTAGTAAATCGTAACTTAGTAAATCGTAACTTAGTAAATCGTAACTTAGTAAATCGTAACTTAGCATTTGGAAGGCGGCATTGATATGTTCATAGGCCGTGAGCGAGAACTCAATAAATTAAACGAACTTTATCATA
>JAISGB010000181.1 GCA_031263335.1 Eubacteriales Family XIII. Incertae Sedis bacterium | reverse complement strand
CTTTCTGTTTCAGGTGACGGATCGCCTGCGTCCTATCCCTTGTCTCCGGATGGCGTTCGGGGTAACAGGCCGCGCTGACGGAGAAGCCGCCCGACGCCATAATGAAGCCGACGAGGTCGGCGGCGTACGCGAAATCGGTCTTTGGCGCCGGGTCCTGCGCCCGATCGCCGCGCAACGCGAGGATGTTTTCGATCCCTTCGGCCCTCATGCTTTGGAGCAGGGCCGCCATCTCCGCGCGTCCGTGGTTGATGCAGGTCAGGTGCGCCATCGATTCGATGCGGTATTTCCGCTTGATGAGCGCCGCGATGTCCGATGTCCGGTTGCTTTGCGCCGATCCCGCCGCCCCGAAGGTCACGGAGATGAAATCGGGACGCAGGGCCGAAAGCCCGTTCAATACGACGACGATGTCCTCAAGCGGCGTTTCGGTTTTCGGCGGATAGATCTCGAATGACAATACCGGCTTCTTCTTCTCGAATATGGATGCTATCTTCATCTGTTCTTGTTGCCTCTCCTTCCGGTTCTTCCGACCGGCCTGTAGGGATGCACCTTCTTCCCCGACGTATGCGTGTACTTGATGATCAGGCCGCTGCCCTCGTACGCGTTATACTCATCGACGCGGCCGCTGAAACGGAATTCCGTCCACATAGGATCGTCGCCCTCCTTGTCGCAGTAGAGTTCGGGTTCGTAATCGAGCAGACGCGCGACGCTCCGCTCCGCCTCCGTCTGTTTGGCGGCGAACTCGTGCAGGGCCGTACGCCCGTACGCAAAGCAACGCGCGTCGATATCGACGCCCCGATCCACGAGGAATTTCACGCTCTCCGGACGATCCTCCCCACTGCCGGCGAGATAGTGCAACGGCGTCCAACCGTCCGAGTCCGCGTCGCGGATATGCGCGCGAATGAAATCGGGATGCAGACGTTCGAGGACCGAGAGCTTCTCAAAGGTGAGATACCCGGCGGCCGCCCACATGATGGCGTTCGTCCCCATCGCGTCATCCTCCGTCAGTTCCGCTTCGCCGCAGGAGGAAAGCAGGGCTTCGAGCGCGGGAAGGAAATCCGTCTTGTGCATACAGATCATCGCGACGCTCGCCTCCGTCATCTCAATCCTCAGTTTCGTCATGCGCCGGAAGGCAGTGATGTCGGTGATCCCGTAGGTGTCGCAGATCTTTCTCCAAATATCGCCGGTTTTATCCATACCAATCCTTGCTGTCCAAATTGTTGGGACACAGGGGGACGGTTTTGTTGTGTCCTCCGGACCCTATAGACTCCATAACTCCTCGTCCGACGGCACGGGGTTGCCCTCCATGTTGTACGCGATGCGGGACACGTTGATCAGATGCTTGTAATCCAAGTTCTCCGAGATGCTGTTGTGTCCCCATGAGCCGCAACCCAAGGTGTTGGTCGGCGCGAGGCCGTTGAAGAAACTGCCGCCGGCGGAGGTCGCGCACACCTGATTGACGACGAACCGCGACGCGGAGAGCGCCAACGCCGCGCGTTCGATGTTCTCTGCGGAATCGGAATGGATGCAGACGCTGTGTCCCTTGCCCTCCGACTCCAAGTTCGCCTTCGCGATCCCGGTCGCCTCGTCGAAGGTACTGTATCGGTAGGCGGCGATCACGGGACACATCTTTTCCTTCGCGAGCACATCCGCTTCTCCCGGGCCGTCCGCGAGGACGACGAGGACCTTCGTGTCCGCAGGAACGTCGATCCGCGCCGCCCGCGCCACGGCCTCCGCGGGCCGGCCAATCGCGCCGCGGTTCATCGCCCCGTCCGCGAAGATCGCGTTGCGCAGGGCTTCCTTCCGCGCGGCGTCCCGCACGACATAGCCGCCGTTCCGTTCAAACTCGCGCAGGATCGCTTCAAAGGCGTCGTCCGGGCAGATGACGGACTGCTCCGCGGACCAGAGGATGCCGTTGTCGAACGCGCGTCCCGTGACGATCTTCGGGACCGCGACGGAGATATCCGCGCCCCGATCGATGATGCACTGCACATTGCCCGCGCCCACGCCGAGCGCCGGACGCCCCGAGCTGTAGGCGGCGCGCACCATCCCGCTCCCGCCGGTCGCCACGACCACATCCGCCGAAGAGATGAGGTTCCTCGTGTTTTCACGGGAATGTTCGTCCAATATTTGGACGAGATCTGTGGGCAGCCCCAACGCAACAAGCGCCTTGCGGATGCGCGCGACCGTTTCGCCGCTGCACCCCGTCGCCCTGTGGTGCGGCGTGATGATGATCGCGTTCCCGCCTTTCAGCGCGAACATGGCGTTGCTCATCGGGGTGACGATGGGATTGGTCATCGGCGTGATGGCGGCGACGACGCCCATCGGCTTCGCGATCTTCGTGACGCCGGCGCCTTCGTCCCGCTCGATGATCCCCTTCGACCGCTTCCCTTTCAGGCTGTTCCAGATGATCCGCGCCTTCTGCCTGTTCTTGAGGATCTTGTCCGGGACATTGCCCATCCCCGTCTCGGCCACGGCCATTTCGGCCAATTCTTCCGCGTTGTCATACACCGTCCGGGCGACGGCCCGCACGGCCTCGTCCGTTTCCTTTTGCGACTTAAGTTCAAACACCTCCTGCGCGGCGCGCGCCCTGCCCATGTAGGCCCGAATATACGCCGCGCTCCGATCTTCCTCCGTTGTTGGCCTCGTGTCGTCTCGATCCATTGCCGTCTCCCTCTCCGGATGTAACTGCTCAAAAGTCGTGCCTGTTCTGATTTAACATTAAGCAATGACATCCGGATTCGCTCAATATCGGTTTCCCGCTTATAAGATAATACAACCTATTGCGATATTGGGCAACCCAAACGAAGGAGAGGAGGCAAGAGGATGCACCGTGCAGACACAGGTTTGTCCGGGGACGCGCTGTGCGGACACAGGTTTTTGTCCGGAGGCGAGCCGGAGGGCGGGGATGCGTTTTGCATCCCCGCCCTCGATCTTCGATCTCCGCTGCGCGGGATTTATGACAAAATATGCGCCGCGCGTGGTTAGGACAAAACAGAACCGTCGTCTTTTTGTCCTTTCTGTCTCAGGCGCCTGTAGCCTATGACGCCGGCCGCGAGGAGCAGGAGGGCGATCAGGCCGAGGGCCAACCAGAGTTCCGGCTGTGTGTCGTCGCCCGTTTGGGCGGCGTTGGCGGCGCTTGTAACCGTCGCGACGCCCTGCGGGTTCGCCAATTTTGCCACGATGTAGTTGCTGAAATGATCGGTCGTGAAAACGAGAAAGTCGTTCTCGATCCGCGCGTTCATGTTCGTAAAGGATCCGTCGTCCTCCGCGCGGAGTACGGCGAGTCCGGTCCGATCCCACGCGGGATCGATCGCGACGCGGATCTCGACTAAGCCGTTCGGCAGTACCTTCGCCCCGTTTTGCAGGAGGTTGATGTCGAGGACGGCGTAGACGAGGGAGTCCTTGCCGAACTGCTTCTTGATCGCGTCCGCGAGCGCGGTGCTTATCCCCTGCCTGTCTGCGGTGATCAGTGCGCCGCTCGGGATGACGCCCGCGTCCGCATGTACGTTCACCGTCCCGTCCGCCAAGGTATTGTCGTCATACGGGAGCGGGGTTTCCTCCCCGCCGCCGGGGCCGAGGGGCGTCTCCTTCGCCTTCAACGCGGAGATGGCCGCGTTCAGCGCCCGCGCCGCCGCGTCGATCTCATCCTGCGTGGCGTCCTCCTTGGCCGCCGCCGTCTGCGCTTTCCGCAGGGCTTCCTGTAGGTTGGCCCAAGTCTGCGCCGTATAGCTCGCCTCGGTCAGCCCGCGCGCCTTCGCGATCGCGTTGTTGATGGCGGTCAGGCTGATGGGCGGGACATAATCGAAGGCCCAACCGAAGGACGCGGCGCCGGTATCGGGATCGACCCGCACGTCGCTCATGTCATAGAGCGGGGCCAAGCCCGCGACGTACCGCGTGTAGGCGACCAAGGCGTAGGTTGCCTGTTCCGTCGCCATCTGCGCGCCCTTGTCGCTGCCCTTCACGTGGACGAACGCGCCGGTCGCTTCGTTGCGGTAGGTGAGCAGGTTCGCGAGGACGCTCGCGAAGAGGCTGCCGTCCTCCGTGCCGTCCGTGCCGAGCGCGGAAAGCCCCGTCAGCACCTGCGCGGCGCTCTCCGAGGTCTCGCCCCCGTGGTTGAAACCGCCCGTCTCTTCATTCTGCGCGTCCTTCAGCATGGTGAGCGCCCTGCCCACGGCCGCCTTGATGTCGGCCAAGGCGGGCGCGCCCGCGTCCGCGTACGGCGCGTAGGCCGCGTCGTCCATCTTGTAGTAGCGCGCGAGCGCCTGGAGCGTCATGCCCGTGATGTCCGGATCGCCGGCGGCGTCCTTCTCTCCGCCGAGCGCCCAACCGCCCGTATTCTTTTCGCGGCCGAGGACGAAGTTCAGATAGTAGGCGCGCGCCGCCGTGCCCGGCCCGACTGTCGGGGTATCGTTCCCTTCGAGGGGTTCGACCGACGCGGGATCGCCCGATTCGAGGGCTTCGGCCGAGGCGGGATCATCCGCATCGAGGACGCCCACCGTCCCGGACTCGTCCGCGCTCAGCGGGACCGTCCCCGCCGGCTCGTCCTCCGGCAGGAGATAGCCGCCGGAATCCAAGGCGAGGAGCGCGAAGATCGCGCCGTTGATGCCCTGCACGACCGCTTGGTACTCGCCGTCATTCGGCGCGGCCTGTCTGTCGAGAATCGCCGAAAGGAAGTCGTAGGTCTTGCCGTCCGACGCCGTATAGGCCGAGGCGTCTTTGCCGAGGGCGGACAGCGCGACGACGACGCGCTCGTTGTCCGTGATCCGGCGGTCGCGGAAGACGACCTTGTTCACTTGGGTATCCGGATCCGTCGAGGCGATCTTCGCCGACGCCGCCGTTTCCAAGTTCTTCAGATAGTTTTGGTATACCTGCGCGTCCGGGTCGCCGACGCCGGCGCGCGCGAGTGCGACGACGGCCCATTCGCCGCCCACACTGTCCATGATCGGGTTCGTCACGCCCGCGCCGAGATAGCCGAGCGCGGCGTACAGCGCCCCGTCGGCGCTCGTGTCCGGCGGATCCGTCGGCTCGGGCAACGCGCCGCCCTCGCCTTCGACGCGGACCGTGATCGTGACGACGCGCCGATCGGTCTTGTTCCCGTCACTGTAGTTCGAGGTGATCGTGATCTCCGCGCCGTCCTTTACGGGGATGGTCGCGCCCTCGTTGTAGGCCAAACCGCCGGCCTCGTAGGTCGCCGTCGAGTTGTGGGAGGAGAGGCGGGCCGCCACCTTGACGCCCTCCGTGCCGGCCGGGACGGTATAGGTGTAGGAGGTCACGTCGGAGGAATAGGCCGGGTAGAGCGTTCCGGACGTGCCGAAGGACAGCCCCATGATCTCGGCGTTCGCGCCGCCCGTCGCCGCTTCGGAGCCGAGATCGGCGCCGAGGTTGCAAGTGTACTGCCACCGGACGCTGTCGCCGTCCGCGACGGTGAACGAGGAGATGCCCCTGTCGATGAACCAGCCGTTCAGGGTGATCATCCAACCGGACCCCTCTCCGTTCGAAAACTCGGCGAGGGTCTGCACATACTTGCCGCCCGGCAGGTAAAATTCCCCGATGGAGGAAAGGTAGGCCGACTGGTATTCCGCGTTGCCGTCCATCTCGGACGCGAGGCCGAGGGCCGTCAGGGCGCGCACCGTCACGTCCTCCATGGTATCACCTTCCTTATATGGGACATCCAAGGAGGATATGATGTCGCCGAGCGGATTCGGTTCCGTGATGTAGCCCGACGAAGGCCGCTTGACCCTGTCCTCGAAGCTGAGCCGCACCGTGCCGTCCGGATCCGCGAGCGATGCGCCCACGAGGACGGAGGGCTGCATCCGGGCCGCTTGCTCATTGATCGCGGTGATCGTATACTCCGCCATGGTCTTGATCGCAGCGGGCATCCCCGCCCCTTCGACCGCGGCGAACCCGCCGTCGCGCAGAGCCTTCAAGGTCTCGTAGTTCGCCTTGCTGTAGATCGCGTTCAGGTTCGCGTCGAATACGGCCCCGATCCGATCCTTGGCCTCGCTCACCGACCACGCGTCGGGTTCGTCCGATTCGACGACGGAGGCGAGCAGATCGATCTCGGCCGCCGCATAGGTCAGCGTATTGACGCCGTTCCCGTCGACCTTCTTCGCGACGATCGTGTGATCGCCGATCGGGAGGTCGCGCAGGCCCGTCAGCGTGTAGACGCCGTCCTCGGAGGACACATCGTCCCAAAGCGCGCCGTCGATGTAGATCTCGGCGTCCTCTACGGGCGCGGCCTCGTCATTCGAGGCGACATCCGTACCGAGCAGTTTGAAGCTCAGGTCGCGGTTCCGAGGCAGAGAGGTCGGCGCGTCCTCGATCGACGCATATTGCTGTCCCGCCAAAGCCGCGTTGTAGTGGAAGACGACCGTCTCGCCGCCTTCGAGCGCCGTTTCGGCCGGGTTCACAAGCTTGCCGTCCACGCGGCAGAGCCAACCCCAATCCGCGCCGTGGTTCGTCTTCGAGAACACCACGCCCGGCGTCAGCTTGCCGTTCACGCACGAGAAGCGCAGGCCGTCCCAACCATCGCCCGGAAGCAGGGCGTCGATGACGGAATGCAGGGCCGTATAGCCGCCCGCATTCGCGCGCACGTATTTCAGCTTGCCTTCTTTATTGTATTCGTTGATGTAGGAGGTCAGATCCGGGGTCTCGGCGGGAACCGTGATCACGGTGTCGCGCACCGTCCCGTCATAGCCCACGACCCGGACGCCGACCTGTTTGCCCGACGCGTCCGGCGCGACTGCCAGATAACTCAAGGCGTCGATCGTGAACGCGCCGCCCTCACCGGGTGTGATGGGATACTCCTTGTCCCCGTCGACGACCTTCATCGCATATTCGCCGCCGTCCTCCGTCACGGACACGGACAGGGACTTCTTATAGTACCTCGTGCCGCTCAGGTCGAGCGCATAGTCGCCCGCGCGCAGGGAGTAGGCGTTGCCGCCCTCCTCCTTCGGGGACAGGGCGTTCCCCGTGATCGAGTCGCGGAAGGTCGCCGTGACGCCGGCAGGGACATTCAGCAGGGCGTCCGCGCCCGCGTCCGGACGGTTCACCGTGATCGTGTAGACCACGCCCTCCGGCTTATCTGTTTCCGGGTTGGCTTTGTACCAGTCGGCGTTTTTATAGAAAAATGCTTTTGTGTATTCTGTCTGAACCTTTTCATTGAAGGCCAATCGCAACTCTATCTTCGTCTCACCGGAGGCGTTCAGTCGGATATCTTCGATCGGCGCAAAATCCTCCATACTGATAGCCGCTGACTCACTCTGGGGATCGATGTCTGTCGGATACACCGTTTTGAAAGGCTCCTCGTCCACGTAAACATCGATCCGACCGATATTCTCACTTCCTAAGACGCTGTTAAAAAATGGGTAAGGTTGGATATCGATGGCTTCTGCGGCGCCGGGTACCGTCATCGCATAATCGCGTTCCGAGAACAGATAGCCATAGCCCAGACCTAAAGTTTCGTCGCCTTCGATCCGTGCTGTATCCGCAACTTTCAAAAGACCGTCTGTTTGGATGTAATCCTTCGCATGATCGGCGGGGGCGATCTCCAAATCCCGAAAGAAGGGGTAAAGCCCTCCGCCGGTACTGCCGTTCGTTCCTGCGCCGAACAGGATGGAGTAAGCGGTATTCTCCGCGTCTCCGTTCTTGGGTGAGACGATCACTTCCCCGTAGAGGATGTCCGTCGAATTCGCGTTTGGAATCGTAAGAGAACCGGATGTCCACGGAACGCTTTGAGCCGGCATGGAGGCTTGCAATGTTGCAACGGATTTTTCCCCTCCTTCCTTCCAATACCGCCAGTAGATGTCGTAATCTGAGGCGCTCTGCTCTTCCCTAAAGTTGATCCCGTCCACCCTGACAGGCAAACCGCTCACCCCTCTGGCAAAGGCGGCATATTGATGATAGCTGTGCTCGTCGGGGAAACTTATATTAAAAGGAGAGGAAACGTTGTATCCGGCCACTTGAGGGCTTGCCGGGAGCGTCAGCCCCGCGAGCCTCGTGAAGTCCAACCGTCCGGTATCGCCGCCGATCGCCTCGTCTTCCGCGTCGTTCAGCCCAACATCGAAGGAGAAAGAGGGCAGGACGCTGTGGAAATAGGGGCCGTATTCGCCGGCCGTTCCGAGGAGTCCGCTCCCATAGCCCGCGTCCGCCAAGCTACGATGAGCGGGAAAGCCGAAGTAACTCATCACGGTCGAGACGATCCGACCGCCCTCGAAGTTGTAAGAACCGATGTCATCGGGGATGATGTCGAGACTGCTGTCTATATGCAACCCGTATTGGGTGCCGCCGCTGCTGACCTCCTCGCCATTCATGTCGTAGAGGATGCGAACCGTACCCCTGCCATCCTTGAAGATGGTCCCGAAGTTGTATCCGGGATTGTAGACCTTCGAGATCTTCGGGATGGGGTTGTTGATGTTGTCGAAGCGTACGCGGACCTCATCGCCGATCA
>JAISGB010000116.1 GCA_031263335.1 Eubacteriales Family XIII. Incertae Sedis bacterium | reverse complement strand
GCTGCCGTTCTCGCCGATGGCTGCGTCTCTTGCCGACGCATAGACGCTGCCTCCGCGTATGGTGACCGATACCGTCTTGTTCGTCGCCGCGCCGCCGCCGATTGCGGCGCCGTTTTGTGCATACCCGGACTGATTGTTTACCGAGGCGTAAATCGCCCCACCGTTAATGACGACGGTCGCCCCGCTTTGATCCCCGCCGCCGATGGCCGCTCCGCAGCCGCCGGTCGCGATGGCGTTGATTGTGCCGCCGTTGATGGTGATGGGTCCCGCCATACCGTTGCCGGAATTCGACTCATCTCTGCGGTTTCCTATGGTGGCGTCATGCGAGTCGCTGGTCGTGGCGTCAAGCACGCCTTTGATGCTGCCGGCGCCATCCGCGCTCGTGATGTTCAACGCGGCGCCGTTCGGCACATAGAGCGCGGTGCGGGCGCCGGTAAGCGAGTTCGCGCCTTTGAGTTTGAGATTCAGCGTCGCCGTGCTGTTTACTTTTACCGGTGAGTTAGTATTGCTTGAAGTGATATTCGCGTTGTAAAGGGTCACGGTCGCCGTGGCGCCGCTTGCAATTTCCACAGTGTTCTTGGATGTGCTGCCTTTGATGGTGACGTTCGCCCCATCGTGGATCGTGAAAATCCCGGCGCCGCTGTCATACGTCCAACCGTCGCCGGATGCTGTGGCGCTGTCCGCGAGATCGATGGTCGCGCCGCCACTTTGTTGGGGCGTCACCCCGGAAAGCGCCTTGACGGGCGCGGAATCGGAATCATCGTCGTCTGTTGTGTCCGCAAATACGTTCATGGCTGTCGGAGCATTGAAATCCGCGATGGGAACAGGCGACACGGCAATCAGCACGGCGCAAACACACAACAGCAATCGTTTCGGATGCAAGACGGAAATGAAGGCCTCAAACCCTTTCCCTATTCGCTGTCCCCTGCCGGCTGCTGATCTACTGTTCTTTTCCATCTGTCGTCTCCTCTTTTGTATGCCTTGCCCACAGCCATTGCGGCGCCATAGTCGTTACCGACGGACAGGCGGCGGACATCCTTGTACACCGCCGGTCATGCCCGCATAATATACGCTGACAGTACACTATATAAACTATACCCGTTTCACACCGGGTCAAACAGGTTGTTACCCTATTACTGATAATTAAGGTTGAGATTTATTAAAACCGATGGTAAGAGCAGTTTTTGTGGAGAGAATGCGGACGATTCCGCTAAAAGAAAGCCGCGCTTTGCGGACAGGAAGTCCGGGCCGGGCAATCCCGGTCTCCCGGACTATCTGCCTGAAGCGTAGGCGGCAAAAGCTATGGTGTTCGCCTTCGTTGCGGGCGTGTCCGTGCGGGACATGAATACCACAGGCTTGGAGGTACCCGCCATGACGCCGCCCGTCTCGATATCCGCGAAATACGAGAGCGACTTATAGAGAATATTGGCCGCCTCGATGTCCGGGCAGAGAAGTATGTCCGCCTTGCCGGCCACGGGATGGGAATATCCCTTATGCGCGGCCGACTCCTCGGATACCGCCAAATCGAGGGAGATGGGTCCCGCGACGATACAATCCGTGATCTCGCCGTTTTTGTTCATCTCCTCAAGCTTTGCGGCGTCGACGGTGGCCGATATCTTCTCGTTCACGGCTTCACTTCCGCAAAGCGCGGCCACCTTGGGGGTCTCTATGCCGAATCTGCGGGCCACCTCTACGACATTGCGTATCATGCCGGCTTTTTCCTCAAGCGTCGGGGCGGGAATCAATCCGGGATCCGTGATATAGAGTATGCGCCCGAGCTTTTTCGACTCCACCATAGCTATGGTGCTGATGAGCCTGTCCGGCGACTTCAGATGCAGATCTTTGTTCAATACCGCCCTTAAGAATGTGCCGGTCGGAAGAAGTCCCTTCATCAATATGTCCGCTTCCCCGCGTGAAACCATGCCGGCGGCGATGCGCGCGGCCTCTTCATCGGAGCCGGCTTCTACGATGTCGAACCCTTCGATATTCAAACCGTGTTCGGCGGCGACCTTCCGGATATCGTCCTCGTTCCCGACAAGAACCGGCCGGACTATGTTTTTCCCGTACGCCTCGCAGACCGCGCTGAGGACGACCTCGTCGGCGGCCGCGGCGACGGCAAGCCTCTTAGACTCAACACCTTCAAGAAAATCGTATATCTCTTTGATACTGTTCATGATTTTTTACTCGTTATACTCGTAGAATCCCTTCCCCGATTTTTGACCCGTTCTTCCCGCGCGCAGCATACGCCTCAAGGTCGCGCGGGGCGCGTATCCTGTGTCGTTGAACTCCTTGCTGAAATATTCGAGCACCGTCACGGTGAGATCCACGCCGCCCATGTCGAGCATCTGGAACGGACCCATCGGATAGTTGAGCCCGAGCTTGACGGCCGTATCGATGTCCTCGGGGGATGCGACGCCTTCCTCGACGAGCCGCACCGCCTCGTTGAGATACGGGACGAGAAGCCTGTTGACGATGAAGCCGGGGCTGTCCTTCCTCACGTTGACGGCGATCCTGCCTATGGCCTTCGCGAATTCGAATACGGGAGGCAGTATGTCCGGGTCGGTCAGTTCGCCACTGACGACCTCGACGAGCTTCATAATATGGACGGGGTTGAAGAAATGTAGCCCGAGGAAACGCTCCGGCCGGCCCGACGCCGCCGCGAGCTCCGTCACCGATATTGACGAGGTATTCGTCGCAAACAGCGTCCGCTCGTCGCATATCCCGTCAAGCTCCGCGAAGACCTGCTTTTTGTACTCGAGATCTTCCTTGACCGCCTCGATGACGAGGTCGACGTCTTTCAGCGCCGCCAGATCCTTCGTCACGGTGATGCGCGACAGCGCAGCCGCTTTCTCATCCTCGGTGATACGCTCCTTCTCCACGGAGCGGGCGAGTTGTTTTTCGATGCGTTTTAACGCGTCGTCCGCGAACCTGCCCCGCAGTATGACGTCCACGCCGCCCTGCGCGGCCGCCTGCGTGATACCGGCGCCCATGACTCCGGATCCGACTACCCCTATACTTTTGATACCCATTTGCAATCTCTCCTTTTCTCTCCTGTTACTGCCGATTTACTATCGATCCAATGTCGATTTGATGACTTTCGGTCAACGCCGACCGGTTCCGGCGTAC
>JAISGB010000149.1 GCA_031263335.1 Eubacteriales Family XIII. Incertae Sedis bacterium | reverse complement strand
CCACAAGCGGCGCAGCCGCAGGGCCAAAAAACGACAGCCGCCCCGGAGCGTTACCCGGGGCGGTTTTTCGCTGTCCAAAAGGAGCCGTGGTTCCGGTTCTTCCTACGGCAACAGGTAGCAACTCGTGTAGGTGATGGTGTGCTTTCCGTGGTAATAGGGGACGTCGGACAGCTCGCATACCTTGCTCACCCACAGGCCGTACGCCTCCATCGAGGAGATGGACTTGTCCGGGAAGCGGCAGGGCGCGTCCGGATAGGTGCAGGTCTCGCAGAGTTCACAGGTTCCCGCGCCCATGGGCAGGATATCGTCGTACCGCGTTTTCAGGTCGTCGATCAGCGCGGAGAAGTTCTTCTTGTGCTTTTCGCTTGCCGTGAGAATGGCGGTGTAGTCAAAATCGCCGTCCATCTTTCCGATCGTCTGGACGAGAATCCCGAACGAATAGTTGGAGGCGCGTTCCGACGCGTCCTCAATGCTCCCGCAACCCGGCGGGCAACGCCAATTCTTGCCGTATTTATGGCAACGATCCGCGGTACACATATCCCGGACTTCGGGCATAAACACCAAGGCGGAGACGTTCAGTTCGCCCGCATTGGAGAATCCCGTTTCGATCGCCCTGTCTATCAGCGCTTCTGCATTGTAGTTCATTCTATCCTCCTCCTTGACATTCCCCCAAGGGCATTTTACCGGCAGACTTCGCCTTTGGCAAGGGAGGCAATACAAAAAGGCGCGCGTACCGCGCGCCTTTTTGCGTATTGCGTGTTCGATCTTGGGATTAAGGGATTACATCATGCTACATCATGCCGCCCATCCCTCCCCCGGGAGGCATGGCGGGCATGGCCGGTTCGTTGCTCTTTACTTCCGCTACTGCGGATTCTGTGGTCAGGAGCATTGCGGATACGGACGCCGCGTTCTGTAACGCGGAGCGCGTCACCTTCAGCGGATCGACGATGCCGGCCTTGATCATGTCCTCATAGACCTCGGTCGCGGCGTTGAAGCCGATGCCCTTCTTGTTTTCCTTGATCTTGGAGATCACGACGCTGCCTTCATAGCCGGCGTTCTCCGCGATCTGCCTGACCGGTTCCTCGAGCGCTCTCTTGATGATGGCCGCGCCCGTCTTCTCGTCTCCTGCGAGGGAAGAGACGTATTTGTCCACTGCCGGAATCGCGTTCGCCAAAGCGATGCCGCCGCCGGACACGATGCCTTCCTCTACGCCGGCCTTCGTGGAGTTGAGGGCGTCCTCCATGCGGAGCTTCTTCTCCTTCAGTTCGGTTTCCGTGGCCGCGCCCACCTTGATGACGGCTACGCCGCCGGACAGCTTCGCCAACCGTTCCTGCAACTTCTCCTTGTCAAAATCGGAGGTGGTGACTTCGATCTGGTTCTTGATGGCGCCGATTCGGGCGTTGATGCTCTTCTTCGCGCCCGCGCCGCCGACGATGGTCGTGTTTTCCTTGTCCACCTTCACGGTGGCGGCCTTGCCCAACATGTCGAGCGTGGCTTCTTTCAACTCATAACCGACTTCTTCGGAGATCACCGTGCCGCCCGTGATGATGGCGAGATCCTCCATCATGGCCTTTCTCCTGTCGCCGAAGCCCGGAGATTTGACGGCTACGCAGTCGAATGTGCCTTTCAGCTTGTTGACGATGAGCGTGGTGAGCGCCTCGCCCTCGACATCCTCCGCGACGATCAGCAGTTTTTTGCCCTGCTGTACGATCTGCTCGAGGAGGGGCAGGATGTCCTGAATGTTGGAGATCTTCTTGTCCGTCAACAGGATGTACGGATTTTCAAGCACGGATTCCATCTTTTCCGTATCGGTGACAAAGTAGGCGGACAGATAGCCCCTGTCGAACTGCATCCCCTCGACGACCTCAAGGGAGGTCTCCATGGATTTGCTCTCCTCGACGGTGATGACGCCGTCCTTGCCGACTTGCTCCATCGCCTCCGCGATCATCTCCCCGATCTGCGTGTCCCCGGAGGAGACGGAACCGACCTGCGCGATCGCTTCCTTCGTATTGACGGCGTGCGCGCCCTTCTTCAACTCCTTTACGGCTATTTCGGTCGCGCCTTGGATGCCTTTCTTGAGCGTCATGGGATTTGCGCCGGCTGCGACGTTCTTGAAGCCTTCACTCACGATGATCTGCGCGAGGAGCGTCGCGGTCGTCGTTCCGTCGCCCGCCACGTCGTTCGTCTTGGTCGCCACCTCTTTGACCAACTGCGCGCCCATATTCTCATAGGGGTCGTCCAACTCCACTTCCTTCGCGATGGTCACGCCGTCGTTGATGATCATGGGGAATCCGTATTTCTTGTCCAAGAGTACATTCCTGCCCTTGGGTCCCAAGGTGATCTTTACGGTGTTCGCAAGCTGATCTACGCCCGATTGCAACTTTCTGCGGGCTTCCTCGCCAAAGTTGATTTCTTTTGCCATTTTTTTATCTCCTTTTCTTATTTATGACGTTATGACGTTTCGCCGCGTCCTATTTTACGGTCGCGTAGATATCGCTCTGTTTGACCAACTTGTATTCCTCGCCGTCATACTTGACATCCATGCCGCCGTATTGACTGAATATCACCTTTTGGCCGGGCTTGACGACGATCTTTACCTCCTCGGTCCCCGGGCCGACCGCGATGACTTCCGCGATCTGAGGCTGCTCTTTGGCTTGGCCGGAGAGTATGATCCCGCTCTTTGTCCGTTCCTCCGCTTCGACCCTCTTAATAACGATCCACTCATTAATCGGATTGATTCCAAAACTCATCTCTGCAAAACTCCTTTCCACACATCCGCACAACTGTCCCATTCGATGATCTGCCTGTTTGGCAATCCATTTTTTGTTAGCACTCTCATTTGGTGAGTGCTAAATAATATTTTAATCCATTCGCGCGCATTGTCAAGAGCAATAGACGAAAATTCCTCAAAATTCCTTAAAAAATTTTTCATTGAAACGTCGGGCGGGATTGCGCGGGACGTTCCGCGCTCTTTCACGGGTGCGCTACAAAAAGACCGCGCGTCCGGTCGCGTTCGTCCGATGCGGGCCGCGTTCCGAAATCCAAACCGGGGGTTGTGCTCCGACGCGGGATGAAGCGTACGCTTACTCGTTTTCTTGCAACCACGTTTTGATCTTGCCGAAGGATTCATTGCTGATGACGTGTTCGATGCGGCACGAATCTTTCAGCGCGATCTCCTCATCCACCCCCAATGCCTTTTCGAGATAGGCC
>JAISGB010000075.1 GCA_031263335.1 Eubacteriales Family XIII. Incertae Sedis bacterium | reverse complement strand
AGGGTCTTGCGGGCCGAACGGAGAGACGCCGGGGAAAGGCGCTCGTCATGACCGTCGGCATCCCCGCCGCCTTCCTGTATCACCGATACCGCGTACTGTGGGAGACCTTCTTCCGGAACCTCGGCGTCGATTTCATCGTCAGCGGCGAGACCGACAGGCGGATCATCGAGGAGGGTTCCGCGGCGGCCGTCGACGAGACCTGCCTGAGTACCAAGATCTACTTGGGGCACGTCGCTTCCCTCATCGGGCGTTGCGATCTCATCTTCGTTCCCCGGATCGCGGCGTTGATGACGAAGGAGATCCTCTGCACCAAATTCGAAGCCCTGTATGACCTCGTGCGGAACACATTCCGGGATCGCGACATCCGCATCCTCGGTTGCGACATCGATCCGCGCCCGGCGCGCAGCGAACGGGAAGCCTTTTTCGCGATTGGGCGCAACCTCGGGGTGAATCGCCGGCGCGCGCGCAGCGCCTATCGGACAGCCAAGCAAGCCGACAATGAAGCCCTTGAGAAGGCCGCAAACAGACAGGAAAGCCTGCTGATGAAGGACGGACTCAAGATTCTCTTGGTGGGACACGCCTACAACGTCCATGACGCCTATGTGGGACGTCCCATCATCCAATGCCTCGAATCCCTCGGCGCGACGCTCCTCTTTGCGGATGTGACGAACCGCGGGCGCGCGGCGGCGCAATCGACCGCGATCTCGGAGTCCCTGCCGTGGATCCACAATCGGGAATTGGTGGGCGCGGTCGCGCTGTACAAGGACTTCGTGGACGGCGTCGTCCTCGTGAGCGCCTTCCCCTGCGGCCCGGATTCCTTGGTCAACGAGATGATCTTGCGTCGCGTCAAGGACAAGCCCATCCTGCAATTGACCTTGGACGGGCAGGAAGGGACTGCGGGTCCGGAGACGCGGCTCGAGAGCTTCGTGGACGTCCTGTCCGGGTTGCGCGGGGGATCGGTCGTATGAAGAAACGCCGCGTCTCCTTCCCCCATCTCGGCAATTACTGCGTCCCCATCGCCTACCTCATGCGACGCGGCTTGGGGACGGACTATGTCACGCCGCCGCCCATGACGAAGCGGACCCTCGAATTGGGCGCCCGTTACAGCCCTGATTTCTCCTGCGCGCCGTTCAAGCTGAACTTGGGTTGCTATATCGAGGCGCTCGAGGCCGGAGCCGATACGTTGATACAGACCGGCGGCGCCTGCCGCCTCGGATACTTCGGCGAACTGCACGAACAGATCCTCCGGGATCTCGGATACGCGTTTGACTTCTTCGATCTCGCGCGGGCGAGTTACGGCAAGCCCCTGACCTTCCTCGGCGAATTCAAGAAGATCAATCCCCGCCTGTCCGCGCGCAGGGTTCTGTCCACCCTGCCGATCGTCCTGAAAATGGTGGAATGCATCGACGCGTTCGAGGATTATCTGCGAAAAAATGTCGGGTTCGAAACGGAACCGGGCGCGATGGATCGGATTCACATCCAATATTTGGAAGCAATCCCTTCCGCGAAAAGCAGACGCGACGCGGCGTCGATCACGGAGGGCTTCATGGAGCGCATGCGCGCCGTCCCCGTCCGCATGCCGGCACGCCCGCTCAGAGTGGGCGTCATCGGGGATTATTACACGATCATGGATCCGTTCAGCAACCATCGCATCGAACGGGCCTTGGCGCGTCGCGGCGCCGTCGTGGATCGTTGGATGAACATCAGCAATACCCTGCTCCACAACCGGGCGGACGCCGTCATGGATCGCATCCGCCCCTACGTCAAATACAACATCGGCGCCACGGGCATCTACACGATCGACCGGGCGCTCGCCTGCGCCGAGGCGGGATACGACGGGATCGTACAGGTGAAGGCGTTCGGCTGTACGCCCGAGACGGACGCGGTACCCATCCTGCGAAACATCGGCGCGGACTACGATATTCCCATCCTCTGTTTCAGCTTCGATACGCAGGTCGGCGACGAGGGGATCGATACGCGCATCGAGGCGTTCTGTGACATGATGGAGATGCGGAAGGAAGCGGCGGTCGAACGCGGAATCGAAAGGAAGGGGACGGGATGACGGATCGGACGCCGGACGGGGCATGGTTGGGGATCGACGTCGGTTCCATCTCCACAAAGGGCGTGATCACAGACGCCGAACAAAACATATTGGCCGAGGACTATCTCTGGACGGAAGGCAGTCCCATCAACGCCGTAAAGGCGTTGGTCGCGCGCATGGGAGACCGGACGGACGCGGGACGGAGGATCGCGGCGGTGGGGGTCACGGGCAGCGCCCGCAGGCTCGTCGGCGCCATCACGGACGCCGTCATCGTGAAAAACGAGATCACCGCCCATGCCGTCGGCGCGACCGCCCGCCGCAAGGATGTACGGACGATCATCGAGATCGGGGGCCAGGACAGCAAGATCATCCTCGTGAACAACGGCCTCGTCACGGACTACGCCATGAACACCCTTTGCGCCGCCGGGACGGGCGCCTTCCTGTCCGCGCAGGCGGGACGCCTCGGCGTGGCGGTGGAGGATTTTGGCGCCATTGCCGTGACGTCCGCGCGCCCCACGCCCATCGCCGCCCGCTGCACCGTATTCGCGGAATCGGACCTCGTACACAAGGCGCAGATGGGACACAGCAAGGAGGACATCATCGCGGGGCTGTGCAAGGCCATCGTGGCCAATTACCTGAACAATGTGGCCAAGGGGAAGCGCATCGAAGCGCCCGTCGTATTCCAAGGGGGCGTGAGCAAGAACATCGGCGTGGTCCGAGCGTTCGAGGACGCCCTCGGGTTGCCCGTGATCGTGGACGAAAACGGCCACCTGATGGGCGCCTTGGGCGCAGCCATCCTCGCGCAGAGGACCGGCAAGGAGCAGCCGTTCCGCTTTTCCTTCACCGACGTCGACTTCGTCACGCGCGGCAGGAACTGCGCGGGTTGCGCCAACGCCTGCGAGATCGTCAGCGTCTATCGGGACGGCGTACGCATCGACGCATGGGGGAACCGTTGCGAGAAAGGGGCGTCCGTCGCGTGCGCAACCCTTGAGGAAACGGGGACGTCCGCCTGATGCGGCGGTTCACGGCTTGCCGAGAAAAGACGCCAAGGCGCGATCCGTCCGCACGAAAAGCTCCTTGACGGAACCGTCGTTCTCGATGACGCGATCCGCCCTTTCCCGTTTCTCCGCCTCCGGCATCTGATGCGCCATGCGCGCCCGGATCCGATCCTCGTCCACGCCGTCGCGCGCCGATGCGCGGCGCGCCCGCAGACCCTCGTCCGCGGCGATCAGCCATACCTCTTCACAATGTTCCGCAAGGCCCGCCTCAAAGAGCAGGGGCGCGACGAGAAAGAGGGGTTTCCTCCCCTCCCTGCGCGCGGCAAGGACCTGTCCGTATTCCCGCAACCGAGCGGCGATGCGCCGCCCGATCTCCCCGTGCATGATCCGATTCAGCGTCCCGACCTTCGCCGCGTCCCCGAACACTTTGTCCGCGAGCGCGCGCCGATCGAGTCCGCCGTCCGCAAGCAGGATATCCGCGCCGAACGCGTCCGCCAACGCCCGCAGGGCCGGTTCGCCGGGACGCGCCGCTTCCTGCGCGATCTCGTCCGCGTCGCAGACGGCGTAGCCCGCGCGCCGCAGATGCGCGGCGACGACGCTCTTGCCGGAACCGATGCCGCCCGTGACGCCGATCACGCGCACGAGCATATCTTCACTTGAGTTCATACCAGTTTCCGCCGACATTCGTCTCCGCGACCAAGGGGACCTTCAGCGCATAGGCCGTTTCCATCTTCGTTTTCAGGAGATCTTTTGCCTCATCCAATTCATCCTTGCGCGCTTGGACGATCAACTCGTCGTGGACTTGCAGGATCACCTTCGATCGCAGGCCGCGTTCTCGCAAGGCGCGATCCACGCCGATCATCGCCAATTTCATGATGTCTGCGGCGCTCCCCTGTATGGGGGTGTTCATCGCGAGGCGTTCCCCGAGCCGGCGCACATTGTAGTTGGAGGCGCCGATCTCCGGGATCGCCCGCTTCCTGCCGAGCAAGGTCGTCGCGTAGCCCGTCGCCTCCGCCCGCGCCACACAGGCGTCCAAATAGGACTTGACGGCCTTCTGCCGCGCGAAATACCGAGCGATATAGGATTCGGCCTCCTTGCGGGTGATGCCGAGTCCCTCCGAAAGCCCAAACCCGCTCATGCCGTAGATGATGCCGAAGTTCACCGCCTTCGCGGCGCTCCGCTGTTCCGGCGTCACCTCGTCCTCCGCGACGCCGAACACGCCGGCCGCCGTGCGCCGGTGAATGTCCGCGCCGCGGCAAAAATCCGCCACCAAAGCGGGATCCTCCGAATAATGGGCCAATATCCTCAATTCTATCTGAGAATAATCCGCGCCGAGCAACACGTATTCGTCGCTCTCGGGTATGAACGCGCGGCGGATACG
>JAISGB010000061.1 GCA_031263335.1 Eubacteriales Family XIII. Incertae Sedis bacterium | reverse complement strand
AAATGCGAAGCGCAGCGCAGTCATTTATGATACAGCCATGCGCGTTTTCGGCCGCAGGTCGAAAAATCGCGCGGCATTCCAATCGTATAACAGCCGGAGGCTGTTATACGATAAATGCGAAGCGCAGCGCAGTCATTTATGATACGCCCTTGCGCGATGATTCCGGAGCCAAATGAATATATTTCAAGTAATTTGAATAAATATTCACGTTCCGCTTGCATTACCGTGATTTTGTGGTATACTGAATCTTGTTTATTTTCGGAAGGACCGCATATTTGGGCGTCAAGGAGGTACGGATCATGGGTGAAAAAATCGTTCTCGCTTATTCGGGCGGATTGGATACATCGATCATTCTCACTTGGTTGAAGGAGCGTTTCGACGCGGAGATCATCACCGTCTGTTGCGACGCGGGACAGGACGACGACTTTGAGGCGATCGAGAAGAAGGCTTACGCCACCGGCGCGTCCAAGTCATACATCCTCGACATCAAGGAGGAATTCATTACCGATTATATATGGCCCACATTGAAGGCGGGCGCCGTATACGAGAACGATTATCTGTTGGGGACCTCGATGGCGCGTCCGCTCATGGCGAAAAAATTGACGGAGATCGCCGAGGCGGAGGGCGCGCGCGTCATCGCGCACGGCTGTACGGGCAAGGGCAACGATCAGGTGCGGTTCGAGGCCGCCATCCACGCGCTCAACCCGAGCATCAAGATCTTGGCGCCCTGGCGCATATGGGATTTCAAATCCCGGGAGGATCTCATCGATTACGCGACCGCGCACCGCATCCCCATCGGGCAGAGCCGGGAAAAGATATACAGCCGCGACCAAAACCTGTGGCATATCAGCCATGAGGGCGGCAATCTGGAAGACCCGTGGATCGAACACGAAGACGACATCCATCTCATGAGCCGTCCCATCGAACAGGCGCCGAACGAACCCGCATTCATCGAGATCGAATTCGAGGCGGGCGTCCCCGTCGCGTTGGACGGGAAGCGGCTATCCCCCGTGGAACTGCTGTGCGCCCTGAACGCCTTGGGCGGGGAACACGGCGTCGGAACCATCGACATCGTGGAGAACCGGTTGGTGGGCATGAAGTCGAGGGGCGTCTATGAGACGCCGGGCGGAACCATACTCTATAAGGCGCATTTCGCCCTCGAAAAGCTGATTCTCGATCGGGAGACCATGAACTACAAGGGCTTGACGGCGCAGAAATACGCGCAGATCGTCTACGACGGACAATGGTTCACGCCGCTCCGCGAGGCGTTGGACGCGTTTGTGGACGTGACGTCCAAGGATGTCTCCGGCCTCGTGCGCATGGAACTGTACAAGGGCAACGCCCTGCCCACGGCCACAAGATCCGAGCATTCGCTCTTCAACGAGGACTTTGCGACCTTCGGCGAGGACGAGGTCTACGACCAGAAGGACGCTGAGGGCTTCATCAATCTATTCAGCCTACCCATGAAGATCCGCGCCATACAGAACGAGAAACGGCGTGCCGAACGCTCTGCGGAATAGCGGCGCGACGACCGATAACGACAACGTACCGAACAGGAGGCTTCCATGAAACTCTGGAACGGCAGATTTTCAAAGGAGATGAGCGGCGCCACGGGTGAGTGGGCCGCTTCCATCGAATTTGACAAGGCGCTCTACCGCGAGGACATCGCGGGCAGCATCGCCCATTGCAGGATGTTGGCCAAACAGGAGATCATCCCCGAAGCGGACGCGGCGCTCATCGAGTCCGGCCTCCGTGAGATATTGGAGGACATCGAGACGGGCGCAGTGACCTTCTCCTCGGACACGGAGGACATCCATATGAGCGTCGAGACGCTCCTGATCGAACGCGTCGGCGCGGCGGGAAAGCGTCTGCACACCGCGCGCAGCCGCAACGATCAGGTCGCCACCGACGTGCGCCTCTACTTGAAGGAGGAGATCCTGTCTTCGGTGGGCGCGATCAAAAACCTCTGCGCCGTCCTGCTCGAGATGGCGGAGGCGCACACGGAGACGGTGATGCCGGGCTACACGCATCTGCAACGCGCGCAACCGATCTCCTTCGCCTTCCACCTGATGGCCTATTACAATATGTTCAGCCGCGACGCGGAACGCTTCTGGAACTGCTATGAACGGACGGATTACATGCCCTTGGGTTCCGGGGCCTTGGCAGGCGTCGGCTATGATACGGACAGGTCCTTCCTCGCGGAGGAATTGGACTTTGCCCATATCTGCGACAACGCCATGGACGCGGTGAGCGATCGGGATTTCATCATCGAGTACATCTCGTCCGCATCCATCTGCATGATGCACCTCTCCCGCTTCTGCGAGGAATTGATCCTCTGGAGCAGCGGCGAATTCGCGTTCATCGAGCAAGACGACGCGTACAGCACGGGCAGCAGCATCATGCCGCAGAAGAAGAACCCCGACATGGCGGAACTCATCCGGGGCAAGACGGGGCGCGTCTACGGGGATCTCATCGCCATACTCACCGTCATGAAGGGGTTGCCCTTGGCCTATAACAAGGACATGCAGGAGGACAAACTGCCGCTGTTCGACGCCGCGGATACGCTGAAAGGTTGCCTCACCGTGTTCAAGGAGATGCTCTCCGCCGTCACGGTGCGGACGGATCGCATGGAAGCGGCCGCCAAGACGGGCTTTATGAACGCGACGGACGCCGCCGACTACCTGACCGCAAAGGGCGTCCCCTTCCGCGAATGCCACGAGATCATCGGACGGTTGGTTCTCTGTTGCGCGAACAAAAACGCGGCGATCGAGGATATCCCGCTCGAGGAGTTGCGGACCTTTTCGGACAAATTCGCGGAGGACGTCTACGAAAGGCTCTCGCCCTTGGCCTGCATGAACGCGAAACGCTCAGAGGGCGCCACGTCCGTAAACCGCGTAAAGGAACAGATCAAGCGCGCAAAAAACAAACGACCCTGAATTATCAACTAAAGTATCATGGTACGACCGCCGAACGGTCTCCTTAAAGGGATAGCAACAGGTCGAGTTTTCGGTCGACGCAGGACAGGACATGTTCGTACAGCGCGTCATGGACGCCGCTCCTTATGCCCTCCGACACCATCCTGTTGTAGTCCTGTTCCGACAGGCCGAAGGATATGACGGGGAACCCGCCGCGCAGGAGTTCGTATTGCAAAGCGATCCGCGCCAAGGCTTCCGTCCGTTCGGCGAAGGGGTATACGGCGATGACGCCGGCGTGAAGCTCTGCGGCCCGGCGCACACAATCACCGCCGTAGTCGCGCAGGAAGAGGTTCCGAAAGAGCTGATCCAACCGATCCGGCACATCGGCGTACGGCGGCGGCGCGTAGCCGAGATGATGGAGGACGGGGTCCTCGGTTCGAAAGGCGGGTTCCGGGTTATCCGTCAGTATGCCGTAAAGCCGCGACAACTCCTTGCGATCCAAGGCGGTATCCATATGCAACATATCGGAAAAGGCGCGCAACAACAGACGATGACGGTCGATCTCGATGTGTTCCCCGACGCTCACGCCGGATACGATACGTCCCTCCATGATGTGGTTCACGCCCTCTGCGGTCAGCTTGCTGCCATCCAATTTCAGCGTCGTATAGGCGAGATCGAACAGGGCAAGCCTGTCCGCGTAGTCCTTCGTCCGCTGCAACAGGGGTTTCCCCTCATTCAAACGCGCCCGCTTCTTTTCCGTTTCGGCAAACATTGATCGTACACCATCCCCGCCGACCTCATACGGGATAGACCTTGTCCTCCGCGTCTATCAGATCGACGTCCGTCCCGTATTGCCGGGCCT
>JAISGB010000186.1 GCA_031263335.1 Eubacteriales Family XIII. Incertae Sedis bacterium | reverse complement strand
GCGCTCTCATAGGAGCCCTGTGCGATGCCCAAAGCCTGCGCCGCGATGCCGATGCGGCCGCCGTCCAAGGTCGCCATCGCGATGCGGAAGCCTTCGCCTTCCCGCCCCAGAAGATTGGCCTTGGGGATCTTCACGTCGTTGAAGATCAGCTCCGCCGTGGACGACGAACGGATGCCGAGCTTGTCATAATGATCGCCGAAGGTGAACCCGGGCAGGCCCTTCTCCACGATGAAGGCGCTGATGCCGCGCGTACCGATGCCGGGCGCCGTCACGGCGAATACGACATAGGTGTCCGCCTTGTCGGCGTTCGTGATGAATATCTTGCCTCCGTTCAGGATATAATGATCGCCGTCGGGATCCGCCGTGGTCTCCGTGCCGCCGGCGTCACTGCCCGCATTCGGCTCCGTCAATCCGAAGGCGCCGATCGTTTCGCCCTTCGCCAAGGGAACCAAGTATTTCTGTTTCTGTTCTTCCGTCCCGTAGGCGTAGATGGGCCAAGAACCGAGAGACGTGTGCGCGGAGAGGATGACGCCCGTGCCGCCGTCCGCCCGCGCCAGTTCCTCTACGGCGATGGCGTAGCTGAGATTGTCCGAACCCGCGCCGCCGTATTCCTCGGGGAACGGGATCCCCATCCAACCCAATTCGCCCATTTTCTTGACCGCCTCGGCGGGGAATTCGTTCTCTTTGTCCAACAGAAACGCCAAGGGTCTCACCTCCGTTTCCGCGAACTCCCGTACTTTGGCCCGGAACCTTTCGTGATCCTCCGTAGTCTTGTACAACATTTGTTCACACTCCTTTTTCACCGCTCGCCAAACAACATTTTCTCCAATGACCGCTTGCGGAACTCCTCATCCAATACGCGTTGCACCTCCGACAACTGCTTGTGGACCATACAGGCCCCGGCGTTGTCCCTCCTCCACGCGCATTCGAAGTCCGGCTGCATACAGGCGCTGATCACGCGATTCTCCTCGATCATCGAAAGCAGATCGTACATGCTCACGCTTTTCAAGTCGGCGCACAGACGGATTCCGCCGTCCGCGCCGCGCGCGATCTGCACCAAACCGCCTTTTTCGAGCTTTTTCAGGATGCGATAGGCGAAGTGCAAAGGCAGGAGTTCGCGATCGCAAATTGTCTTTGCCGTGACGCGCTTCCCGTCCGCGAGCGCCCTCAAAATCCGCAACGCGTAGTCTACTTCTCGTGTGATGATCAGTTTCTTTTCCTCCTTTTTTTGTGGCTGCTCAACGGTCACGCTATTAGTTGCGAGGTGGAACCTCGTCACATCCTATACGTTGCGTATTCCGGAACCCAATGCCGATTTTGTCTTCCAGCCGCGAGCAACGCGAGTCTATTCTCAAGCGCACGTACTTCTGTGTACGCTCCGGGAGCCAAAATCCGCCTTGGAACCCGGACTCCGGCAAAACTATCGCAACCGTTGAGTAGCTTTGATTTGATAATAATTATGGTAGCCGCCGGCGCCCGTATGTGGCGGCAATACGCCGCCCTATACGGTGAATATAGCATACTTGATTAAAATTATCAAGTATAATTTTTCATATTCTTGCCGGAAATTCGGATCATCGATGGATCGATCGTTGCGCAACCTGTTTTTCGCTGATGCCTACTCGTACCGCAGTGCGTCGATCGGATGCATCCCCGCCGCCTTCCGCGCCGGATAGATGCCGAACGCCACGCCGATGAAGGTGGAGAACAGCACCGCGACGATGATCACGCTCCCCGAGAAGGAGAAGGTGAGGGTATCCGAAGCGAACAGATTGACGACGGCCAGGATCAGCCCCGACAGGGCGATGCCGATGGCGCAGCCGATGAGGCAGATCGTCAACGCTTCGATGAGGAATTGCGACAGGATGACGCGTTTGTTCGCGCCGATTGCCTTGCGTATCCCTATCTCCCTCGTGCGCTCCGTGACGGAGACCAACATGATGTTCATGATGCCGATCCCGCCGACGAGCAGGGATATGGCCGCGATGCCGCCGAGCAACAGAGAGAAGGTGTTCGTGACGCTGCTCATGGTCTCGGCCAACGTGTCTTGGTTGAAGATGAAGAACGCGTCCTCGTCGTTCTTGAACCGCGACAGGAGGGCTTGTTCGACGGTGGCTTCCGCGCGGTCGATGTATTCGGCGTCGGTCGCGGCGACATAGAAGCTCGAGACGCCCGACGCGGCGGACGAGAGCCGTTCCGTCACCGTGTAGGGAACGTAGACCGTATAGTTCTGCGAGAAGGACGCCATCATGGAGTCGTCCTCCGCCAACACGCCGACGACCAAGTATTTCCTGCCGCTCATGGTCAGTGTCCGGCCCGTCGCGTTGGCGTCGCCGTATATCTCGACGGCGGCTTCGTTGCTCAGTACGGCCACATAGGAGATGTTCTCGACGTCCGCCGTCTTCAGCAGTCTGCCGGACGCGAGTTCGTCGCCCTGTATTTGGAAATACGCGCCCGTCGTACCCTCGATCGATACGCTGACCGTTTCCGTACCGCTCTTGACCGTTCCGGACGCTTGCGATACGGGGGCGATGAGCGCGATGCTGTCGTCCTGCGCGATCTCCGAGAGGTCGCCCTGTTTCAATGGATTGCCCTTGTCGTCCATGACGGAGACCGTCAGCATGTCGGTCCCCATGCTCGCGATCTGATCCGTGACCGAGTTCGTCGCGCTCGTGACCAAGGAAACCAATACGACCAACGACATCACGCCGATGATGATGCCCAACATCGTCAGGAAGGCGCGCGGCTTGTTTGCGGAGATGGACTTCCACGCCATCTTGAAAGACTGAAATATCATCCCGTTCCCTCGATTCTTCCATCCATGATGCGGATGGTCCTGCCTGTCTCTCCCGCGATATGATTGTCGTGGGTGATCAGTACGATGGTTTTTCCCGAGGCGTTCAGCTCCCGGAAGAGTTCCAAGATGCTTTCCCCGGTTTTGGAGTCTAAATTTCCCGTGGGTTCGTCCGCGAGGATCAGCGCCGGCTCCGTCACCAAGGCGCGCGCGATGGCCGCCCTCTGTTGCTGTCCGCCCGAGATGCTGTTCGGCGTGTGCTTCCGCCGGTTCGAGAGGCCGACCCGCTCGAGCGCCGCCCCGACGCGTTCCCTGCGGACATGGGGCGAGACTCCCTGATAGATCAACGGCAACTCCACGTTTTCCTCCAGCGTCATGCGGGAGATCAGATTGAAGCTCTGGAAGATAAATCCGATCTTCCTGTTGCGGATCACCGCCAGATCTCCCTCGGAGCGGTGTTCGACGGGCTGCCCGTCCAATCGGTATGTCCCATAGTCGGCCGTGTCGAGGCAACCGATGATGTGCATCATGGTGGATTTGCCGCTCCCGGAGGGTCCGGTGATGCCGACGAACTCCCCCTCCGCCACGGTCATGCTGACCCGATCCAAGGCGTGGATCTCCTCGTCGCCCACTCTGTATATCTTGGAGATGTCGCACAGATCGATCATCTTATTGCCCCCCGCCGAAGCCGCCTTGCCCGCCGCCCGCCGGCGGACCGTCCGACCTATCGAAGCTTGGCCCGTCTCCGTTCGGGCCGCCGCTCGTTATCGCGCCGCCGCCCCTCATGCCGAACATCATCGAATTCGAGTCATCCGAGACGCTCTGTTGGTAATATACGATGTCGCCCGCCTCAAGCCCCTCGATGACCTCGACCGTCACGCCGTCGGACAGTCCCGTCTCGATGTCGGCCCTGCCGCCGAAATTGCCGTTTTCGTCCAAGGAGGTATAGACGAAGATCTCGTCGCCGAACTCCTGCACGGCCTCGAGCGGTATCGTCAGGACATTTGTCCGTTTCTCGTTTTGGATGGTGGCGGTCGCGCTCATGCCGGATTTCATGCCGGCGACCTTTCCGATCTCGATGGTCGCCGAATAATTCGAGCTTCCGCTGCTCTCATCCGTCGTATCGGAGACTTCGATCACCTTGCCCGTGAATGTCTCCCCTTCGATGGCGTCGATTTCCACCGTTGTCTCTTGGCCTACCTTCACGGCGGCGATGTCCAATTCGTCGACGCTCACGTTCAGGGCAAAGGTGTCGGAGGCGATGACGGTGAACGCGGTTCCCGCGTTGTTGTAGGTCGGTTCCGTTTCCTCGGAGGGATCCTCCGCGTCGGTCTCCGCGTCATCGGTCTCCGCAATGGGGGAAACCGCGATGGGCGAAAGGCCAAAGACCGCGAGTTCGGCGTTGATCTCGGGATTTGTCTCAGGGGTTGTCTCCGGGTTTTGGTTGATGGCGCCGTCCGTCGTTTGATCCGTTGCGCCGTCGTTCGCGCCGCCGGCCGCCGTACCGGCTGCGTCTTCCCCCGCGTCCGATTGCCCGGAGGCGTTCAGCCGCATCGCGTCGGCCGCCGCCGCGAGCGAGGAAGCGTTTGCCTGTGGGGTCGAAGAAGCGTCCGCTCCCGTTCCCGTATCCGTATCCTCGTCATCGGTCGTTTCCTTCGACAGGGCGGCGCCCTCCGTCACGGACACCTTGCCCACCGTCCCCTTTGCCGGCGCGCAGATCTCACCCGAAGCCGCGAGGGCGGTCAGTTGTTCGAGGGTGTCCAAGAGTTCCGCCCGCTTGGCGATCAGGCTTGCGTAAGCGCGGCCGGCCGTAGGCTTCGAGATGGTCAGCAGGGTCTCGCCGACGGAGACGGATTCGTTCTCCGCGACGTCGATGCTCGCCACCCGGCCGCGCTCGGCGGTTATGCGCAGGGGTTCGTGGATATACAGGACCCCGCTTCCCATCGTTCCCGCTTCGGTCTTGACGGTGACCGCGTCCCCGAGGACCGGTCCGTCGTCGCTCAAGGTGACGATATAGATCCCGTCGGACGCGGACAGGATCTTGCCTTCCCGCTCCGTACCGTCGGACGAGACGACGGTGACGCCGCTCCCGGCGGCGAGTTCTGTTTCACTTTTGAACGTCACGGCCATGCGGCCGTCCAAGGACAGGAGCATGAGCGACCCGTTTTCGGCGATGACGCCGGCGGTCTCATTTTCCTCGGCCGCGTATATCTTCTTCACGCGCGCGGCCGTCTTTGACTTCACCGATACGGTCTCGGTCTTGTTCTCGATCAGATCATCGAGTTCGTCTCCGAGGTCCTCGAGCGACGCCTTGACTTCCGCGACGCGGCTTGCGACCGAGGAGGCGTTGACCGTGGCGAGCACGTCGCCCTCGCGCACCTCGTCCCCGCTCTCCGCGAGGATCTCGCTGACCGTCACGCCGTAGGGCAGTTTCACCGTCTTTACGTCGTCCGCCAAGTTGCCGCTGCCCGTGACCGTCGTGGAGACGTCGCCCGCCGTCACCTCCGCGCTCGCGACGAGCGCGCCCGTCATATTGCCGAATCCTCGCATGAGCAGCCTCGGGACGAGCAAGGCCGCGATCACGGCCAAGAGGATCACGACGATCAGAACGAATGGCCATTTCTTTCTCTTTTTCGATTTGTTTCCCATTGCACCCATCCTTTTGTTCGACCGGCCGGCGTGACGGCGAACATCGCCCACGCGGGGAACGCCGGCATTCCCCGTTCGATCATCCGATCCGTGTTGGTTCGATTCATATTTTATGGGTTGAACCTTTATTAATTCTTAAAACAAATAAAAAGTTATCCGGATAAGTGTTGAGGGTGGCCCCTCAACGGCCATACGATTGATTGCGCGTGGTTTGGATGTGAGATTTAAGGGAACGCGTCTCATTGTTGTTCGCCCGCGAGGCGCAATTGTCCGCAGGCGGCGAGGATGTCCGAACCGAGTTCGCGCCGCATGGTCGTCCGCGCGCCCCTC